>CAZXHW010001043.1:0-2681 GCA_964639915.1 uncultured Heliomicrobium sp. | reverse complement strand
AACGCATCCACTGCGCTCTCGCCACCGATCTGACCCAAGCCAGATGCCGCGTGCATTCGCACATCGTCGTCGTTGTCTGTTTTCAGGGCCTTCAGCAACGCTTCCGTAGCATCAGCTTCAGCGTCGCTGCCTTTGAGATGGCCGATTCGATTCAGGAGATGTTGTCCTAATACACCGAACTTTCCGCGTGCTTTCTCAATTAAGTAAGTGTCAATTAGTCTTTTCACTATCAAGCGGCGGAATATGGTATCTACCGAGGCGCAATCCCCAATGCATTGCGCAGCAAAAAGCAAGTCACGGTGTAATACGTCCTCGTATACACTTGGTTTGTATTCGTCCTCTTCGACGTCTTCTCCCTCCGGAATAATTGCGGTGCGGATCAATTCGGCAGCTTCATCAGGATAATCCTTGCTGAGATACCCTACAGCTAGCAAAGTTACTTCTTCCCAGCGTGGCTGATGTCGAAATTGATGAATTAACTTTGCGGCCTTGTTACGCAAACGCAGCACGTGCCTAGCCGTAAAGTATTCTTCAAAAGTCAAATGCATAAAGCCATAATGACGCGGCGCACGTTCGACAAACAATCCTGTGTGCTCGCGCACTCGACGGAGGAAATCTTCAACGGCCTGTGGCAAATCCGGATGATCTTCGGCGACTCCGCGCCGTTTCGCTAACAACTCAGTCAGCTTGTCCTTGACCTCGCCTTCGCTGGCTACGCCGCGCGGCTTTTCGCTGTGCATCCAGAAAGCCAGTGGCGCAAGAATCTGTATAGCTTCCGATTCTTGAATGATGGCACCGGATGGAATGCCACGTGCCAATTGCCAATCCTCTAACAGCGTTTTTGCAGCCAGCTCGTACAATTCAACGCGGCGATTGGGAAGGCGAGCGCCATTGCGATGAATCAAGGCCAAAATCGTTAGCATCAGCGGATTCGATGCCAGACGTTTGACACCTTCGCTGCCTTTCACGGAACTAAGAATCCCGTCAATTTCGATCTTTGACCGGGCTACGATTTCGCTTTCATCGGCTTCAGGAGTATGAAACTTTTCTGCAGCCATACACCAACGGCTAAGAAACTTCTCGATTTGATCCAGTTCCAACTCACGCAAAACAAAGGGTGAGAATGAGGCGTCCAGCGAAGATTCGCGATACCCTGCAATGCGACTAGTGACGATCACTCGATTGCGCTTATCAATAGCAGAGACGAATCCTTCGATCTCGCGAGCGATCAATGAGCGATCCGTTCGATCAATGATTTCATCCAACCCATCAAGTAAAACAAGCGCGCAA
The DNA here is from genome assembly GCA_964639915.1 of uncultured Heliomicrobium sp. GTDB lineage: Bacteria > Acidobacteriota > Blastocatellia > RBC074 > RBC074 > RBC074. The sequence goes on along the minus strand of CAZXHW010001043.1, from coordinate 1,391 downwards.
CCGTAACGAAGCTTTTCACTAAAGAGCTTGGCCAGTGTATCGCTGGAAACATCCAGATTGGTGAATGAGCGAGGTAAAAAATCGCGAAGATGTAAGTTGCGATCTTTGGCAAAGGCATCCGCGAAATCGGCGACTCGCATCAAAATGGGCAATTTAGTTTCGCCGTAATCGCTCCCTTCCTTGTCAGAAACTGTCGGTGCTCCATCACGACAAGCTTTGGCAAATTGCAGCGCAACGAATCGCATTAAGGTGGTCTTGCCAGCACCTGGGTCGCCAAGCAAAACAATACGTGGTTGCTCTCGCACTGTTTCGGCTAAATCAATGTTCTCCTTCCGTAGTGTCCGGTCGAAGAAGGCTCGCCCATAAGGATCATCAAGCAGCGATTCAGTCCAATCCTCACCTACTGAAAGCATACGGGGATCAAGCTTTTCCTGACGCACTTCGCATTCAGCTTTCAACGTGACAAAGACTTCTTCTAGCGGAAGGGAGATGGAGCGCCGCGTTTGCATGATGCCGCGTGGGTCAAGGTAAGCGTTACGTTGGACAATGAAATCCAGGTATTTGCCAAGCACGGCAGGGTCATTTGTCGCTTTCGATTCACCTTGTTTTTCGGCTGTAGCTGAATGACCCCTGTCGCCTGATTTGGAAAGGCCACGGATGTAATTCGTCAGATGATTGCGAACCAAGTCTTCAAAATTTGGCTTGCCTTTATATGGCCACCATAAACCCTCTTTCGGAAATTTATCTCTAAATTCCAACACTTTGCCCCATTGGTCAGCTTCCATCTTTGACGTTGGAGCATAGGGCTTTTGATTGAAATAGACGAAGATTTGCGGTGAGCTTTTTTCTTTCCAGGCTTCGTAGGCTGTTGCGAATTCATGCTCAGTGCCTGTTTTTCCGTCAGGTATGGGAGTGCCAAACCGTTTCCAGAAAATTCCGATCAGTAAGTCGCAAGCAGTGATGTTTAGGATCGGGTCAATCAATCCCTGTGGGCCCTCAGAGTGAAATCCGGGATGCACATCTGTTTCCCAGCGTGAAAGCACAAGTTGCAATCCACGATCTTCGGCAATGCCGCGATTCAATTCATCAATGACCTTCGGAAGAACATCACGTTCGGCTTGAACATCGCCCGGCGAAGCAACCACAATGCGCAGGATATTTGCTTGTTTCATCACTCTACCTATTAGTCATTTGAATGTGATTTTCACACTTCGTTATGGCTTCACAGTTCTTGGACTGCTTGATACGTGTACTGTTACATTATCGCTCATCAGCTATAGCGCGCCTTTATTTGCTTTTATGTCTAGGTTTCAGGTTGTTTGGGATGGGTCTATTGGACTTCATAACGTTAGCTTTGACAGTTGGGCAAGTCTCAAGCTTACTTTTGCTGT
>CAZXHW010001042.1:0-2683 GCA_964639915.1 uncultured Heliomicrobium sp. | reverse complement strand
CCCGCCCGCCACCAGCACTTTACCGTTGGGCAGTAGCGTGACCGATGCCCCCTCATAACTTCCCGCACCGCCTGTCAGCGCCATCGCTCCTGCCGAAGCCCATTTGCCTGTTGCCGGAGTGAAAACCTCCGCGCTTTGCGCGCTTACTAACAACACGCGTCCATCCTTTAACAGCACTGCTAAATGATTTGATCGCGGCTCGTTCAAATTGCCAGTCAGCGACCAAACCCCAGTCGCGGGATCATAAATTTCAGAACTGGTGAGCACTTTATTGTCTGCGCTCAGTCCTCCTGCGACCAACACGCGTCCATCATCAAGCCGTGTAGATGAATGAAGGGAGCGTGCGACATTCATACTGCTACCTTGAACCCAAGCGCCAAAGGTTTGAGATGGGTGGGCCTGAGTCGTGAATTTGCCGGCTCCAGGCAGAAGCAGCCCGATTGTCGAAGCCAGAAGCAGAATGCGCAGCATTGCTGACACAGAGAAGGAAAAATTCTGAATCATCTTAAAACCTCAAAATTGGGGCGGCTGCGCAATTGAATTGTTATGCGCGAGTGATCTGACAGGGGCTGGATTTGGGCTTTCACACGCGGTGTTTAGTCTATAATGCCGTTCGCAAGCTGCACAAGAATCTTAATCTTAATCATTTCATTACAATGAAACCTGAAGCTTCCATTCTGGCGGGAAACGATTACCAGCGCGGCGTCCGGCGCGTGCTGCTGATCACACTGATGCTAAACTTGGCGGTCGTCGCGGGCAAGCTGGTTGCGGGCATTTTGGCCGGAAGCTTGAGCGTCATCAGCGACGCAATTCACTCGTCGGTAGATTCGCTGAATAATGTAGTCGGACTGGTCGTGATGCGATACGCAACCGCCGAACCGGACGACGAACACCCTTATGGACACGCCAAGTTTGAAACGCTGGCAGCGTTTGCCATCGCCGGTTTTTTGTTTGTCACCTGTTACCAGATCGGCCTGAGCGCCATCAAAAAACTGTTCAGCCAGGAAACCGTGGCGATTGAAATCACCACGCTGACCATTTCTGTCATGCTGGTGACGATTGTGGTCAATGTTTTCGTCGCAGTTTACGAAAAGCGCGAAGGCCAGCGATTGAAAAGCGAATTTCTAATCGCCGACGCCATTCACACTCGCAGCGACATTCTGGTCAGTTGTTCCGTGCTGGCAGGATTGTTTTTGATCAAAGCTGGTTTTGTCTGGATGGACCCTGTGGTGTCGCTGGCGGTCGCTGCTTTCATCGCCTGGAACGGGTATCAGATTTTCAAAACGACTGTTCCGGTCCTGGTTGACGCTGCCCCAGTGCCATCCGTTCGCATTGCGGAAGTGGCGGAAGACGTTCCGGGAGTCCATTCGGTTCACGACGTGCGCTCGCGCGCGCAAGGCGGAGAGATGTTTATCGAAATGCACATGCATGTAGAAGATGAAGCCGAAGCTGACGTCGCCGCTTCCCATGCAGTTACCGAAGCAGTTGAACAGCGCTTGGCAGATGAATTCGGCAAAGTTACCGCAACGATTCATGTGGAACCTCAGCCAGAAGGTGAATCTAGGTAGAGTGTTTGTCGGCCAATGATTGTTCCAGAATCAAGCTGCGCAGCCACTGGTGCGCCGGATCGTTATGAAAGCGTTCGTGCCAGAGCATGGTCAGCCGAAATGGCGGCAGGTTCAGCGGGACGGGCAGCACTTGCAGTTTCAATTGTTTTTGAAATGTCGTCGCCAACCGCTCAGGGATTGTGGCGATCAAATCGCTGCCCGAAACCGCGAACGGGACGCTGGCAAAATGCGGAACTTGCAGGGCGGAGTTTCGCGCGAACCCTTTTTGCGCCAGCAAAGAATCAATCACGCCCTGGCCTTCGTCTTTGTAAAACACTGCAACATGATCGGCTTCGGCATATTGCCGCAACGTGATTTTCCCGCGCAGCGAACAGTGTTTCTGGCTGGCAATGCAGACGTTCTTTTCTTCCCACAGCTTTTCGGACCGGATACTTGAATCCAGCGTCAACGTGTCCGCGTAAAATCCAATCGCCAAATCAAACGAATCTTTTAGCGCCGAAGCCGATGGTGGTTCGAACAAATTGCGCGGACGATGAAATCGTAACCGAATGCGGCTGGTCAGGCTGTGCAAGCTTTGCAGCAGAGACGGCAGCAGCAGAATTTCCGCGTAATCATTGGCCAGCACATGAAACACCTGTTCGGACGCCGCCGGATTGAATTCACGTTTTTCTTCCAAGGCTGCGCGTAGTTGAGCGAGCGCCCCGCTGATCGTCGTTCCCAGGCTTTGCGCCAACGGTGTAGGCGTCATACCGGACGGTGTGCGCAGAAATAGTTGGTCGTCAAAGGTGCGGCGCAAACGGGTCAGGGCGTTGCTCATCGCCGGTTGGCTCAAACCCAGACGTTTCGCCGCGCGCGTCACATTCCGTTCGGACATCAGCGCTTCGAACACCAACAGCAGATTCAAGTCTATGGTTTGCAGATTCATCGCGTGAATAGCCTATATCACGACAATCCATCAAACGAATAGCCAAACTTTGCGTATATCGCGGCAGCTACCAGTGAACGGAAGGCTGAAATCCACAATTTGTGAAATGACAGGAGGAAACTTGTATGAAACTGAAATTGATTGGGCTGGGAATTGCCTTGTTGGTGCTTGCCTTGCCAGTAATGGCTCA
>CAZXHW010001041.1:0-2684 GCA_964639915.1 uncultured Heliomicrobium sp. | reverse complement strand
GGCGGCGAATTCTTCTTCGTAATTTGGGGCACAGCCTTCACATAAACCAGCACCTGCATTCCAGCAGACTTCCGGGCAGACCCATTTGCCACAGCGCGTGCATTGGTGAAAGTGCTGTTTGGCTTCTTCGACGGCGACCGCGAAAGCATCATCGTGCTGTTTGCCGCCAACGGCTCGTTGGATGTCATAAGCGCTATTGCCTGCGCTGGAAAGAATTCCGCCGAAAATGTTGCCAGCCGCGCGCAGAAGGTCGCCCGCGACGCCCGTGACTGAAGTTTGAAAGCGCGACATGAAGCCATTGCCGCATTTGTCGCAATGGAATTTGAATTGATAGCCGCGATCTGTGGAAAGATCGTCGTAATTCGCCGTAAATCGAACGAGTGCCACGTTTGTTTGCTCCTTATTTTCGTTGAGCGGGGGACGGTTAGAATCTGGCGCGCATCATAACTGCACGCCACAAGCTGCGGCAAGAAGTCTTTCCCGCCGCCAAATCTGCCAACTAATGTCTTTGCCAGAGAATTATGTTGACCCGCCTGAAGCCGCTTCTCTATACTCCCCGCCATCAAAGGTAGTAGAAAAACAACAAGCCATGCTCATCAACGACGCTCTCACTCGTTGCTGAAATTATGATTGAGAGGATCGTGCGGAGATCTTCACTGGGTTATCCGCAATCTATCTGTAAAGCTTTTATCGTTGCTCCGCTCGCCGCTTTTTGTGGAAGCCCCGTCTCTTCCTGGTACGAGCGAATCCCCAGACATGGTGCCTCGTTACGTTGACCCCGCTGTCGGTTCTAAAGTCCTCAACCGACCGCAAAAACAGAGGAGACTTTTATTTATGCGGCCCTCACGCGTTTACCCACACGTGTTTTCTTTTTTTGTTTTGTGCCTGATGTTCTTTGTTTTGACAGGTTCGGGCAAAGCCGCTGACCCTGGATCGCTGATCCCGGCCAATTCGCCTGTCAGCGATCAAAAAGCAGGCTCGATTCTGGTTTATAACGTTTACACGTCCAGCATCACCAGTTTTCTATCGCAAAACTCGCGGATTTCCATCACGAACACGCACGACTTTCTTCCTGTCAGCATTCACTTGTTTTTTGTAGATGGAGTCAGTTGCTCGGTCGCGGATTCTTATGCCTGTCTGACCCAGAACCAGACAATCAGCTTTCTGGCTTCAGACCTTGATCCAGGAATCACTGGCTATCTAATAGTTGTCGCGGTTGACAACCGGGGCTGTCCCATAAGCCATAACTACCTGATTGGTGACGCGTTTACAAAATTTGCCTCTGGGCATTCAGGCAATCTGGCTGCGGTAGCGGTGGCGGCACAGTTTACGGTTTTCACTGGCTGCAACGGGTCATCATCAACAGCGGTTCTGGCTTTTGATGGAGCTGCCACGGCAAGCAGCTACAACTTATTGCCAAGAACTGTGGCCGTTAGCTCCATTCCGGATCGCGCTACGGGCAACGATACCTTGCTGATCTTGAACCGAATTGGTGGAAATTTGGGAACGGGCATCGGAGGACTGGGAAATCTTTCGGGATTGTTATTTGACGATGGGGAAAATGCATTCAGCTTTACGTTTTCCAGCGGTACTTGTCAGTTTCGTAGTTCTCTGTCGAACAACTTCCCGCGCACGGCTCCGCGTTTTGAAACCATTTTGACAGCAGGCCGCAGCGGCTGGATGAAGCTATCTGCCGACTCCGCAACCCTTGGTTTAATGGGCGCGACATTCAATCACAACCCCAACAACACAGCATTGGCGACGGCATTCAACGGCAGTCACAATCTGCATGTGCTAACGCTGAATAACACTGGACCCTCTGTCAGTCTTACGATTCCCGTCTTTCCGCCAAGTTGTTGAGCGTGACTTTTGGAAGCTAGGTGATTGACATAAAAATGCGGAGCTTTAAGGCAGGTTTTTCATCAGACGCCTGACTTCCTCCGCTTCCACAGTTGCGCCTGATCGTTCGGCGGCAACTAAATGATATTCAAGTAAAGCTTTCAATGGCTTCACATATCTTTGCTTGATGGCTTTCGCTTCATCGTCGGTCGGATCCATTGCTTTGTATGCATTCTGGTAGATTTTTTCAGCCAGTTTGTACGATTCACGGGCTTTATCCAGATTTCCCATAAGGTGATGGGTGATTCCTATATCTCGGTGCAAATCTGCCAGTTCTGCATTCTTGTCATTTAAGGTATTACGGACAACATCAAGAGCTTTGAGGAAATTGCCAAGAGCTTCTTCATGCCGATTCTGATTTACCAGAACGTAGCCAAAATTCTGATACGCGCCTGACTTTTCCAATTCTCTTCCGCTTGTGAACTGGTTGGCCAACAAAATTGCCGCTTTGCAAAACGTCTCAGCCTGATTCCAATTTTGAGCTTTGATTAAAGAACGGCATTTTTCTTCTTCTTTGAAGTACTGCTGGCTGATCTTTTTATCACGCTCATATTCATCTTCGGGGATGCCAAGAGAGAAAAAGAATTCAACAGTTGTTGTGAAGGAAACCGCGTTGTTGCCAACTGTATAGGGTTTGTACTTACGCTTTTGGGCCGCGTCTAGCACCGCTTTTTTGAATATTGGGTCGCCGCTGACAAGTTTTGAAGAAACAACTTGCCCGGAATTTGACACCGTGATTTCCACCCTCACTTTTCCCTGAAGTTTCATCATTTTGGCAAACTCTG
>CAZXHW010001040.1:0-2689 GCA_964639915.1 uncultured Heliomicrobium sp. | reverse complement strand
CTCGTTCCAGCCTTTGAACGGATCGTGCGTTGAAGTCTCCACGATGGAAGGCCGAACGATGGCAATCGGCAAATCGCTTGCTTTCAATGCGATCAGCGATTCGGCTAAGCTCTTGGTCAGCGTATAGGTGTTTGGCCAACCGAATTCCTGTGCGCGATGCATCCCGACATCAATGAGTTCGTCGCGAACCCAGCGCTGCCGCAGTTTGCGAATTTGCGCTTCGATTTCGGAATCGGAAAGCTTCTTGTTTGCTCGGCGGCCTTTTTCCAAAACCTGATCGCGAAGCAGGCTGGTGACTTCTTCGCTTTCGGAGCGAACTTCGACATCCTTGACCAGACGATGCAGCGTTTCATATTCGATTTCGGCATCGAAATCCGCCACATCTTTGGGAGTGTAGTTGGGCACCACCGTTTCAGAAATTCGCCCATCACGAAATCCGACGACGTAAGAGGTCGAAAGGTGCAGAAGAGCAGCCCGTTTGCACTGCCGTATAAAGTCCAAGACGTAAAGAGTGCCATCAACATTGATTGACAGCGCTTGTCGCAAATCGGGGTTGAAGTCAGTCAGCCCTGAACTGTTGATGACCAGATCAAGCTGCGATTGCAGGCGCGCGCAAATATCAGGCGCCAGACCTAGACCTGACTGGCTAATATCACCTTCGACGACTTCTATTTTTTCAGCCAGTAGTTTGCCAAAGTCGTCGCCGTAAATTTCTTGCAGCTTATCGAACACAGGCGATTCAGCAGCGATCTTTTCAAACCTGCGATTGGCAGTGACAGACCGTTGGCGGCGAATTAGCAAATACACTTTGCCAATGTCCGGCACTTCCTGAAGCACTTTTGCCAGCCAGACTTTGCCGATAAATCCTGTGAATCCAATGAGCAAGACATTTTTACCTGCCATCGAATCCCGCATCGAAAGATTGCCGAGTTGTTTATAAGGCTCAAAGACGACTGTCGGAGAGGTTAGCGGTTGGACAATGCGCCGGGTCGGGACAATCGCTTTTTTCAGGACTTCAACCGGATTGCCGAGATTGCGGGAAAGTTTCCCCAGCACCACGCGGCCATCTGGATTTCTGCCAATGATTCTGGCCAGCACCTGTCTGGGGCGAACCACAGGAGAAAGCAGTCTGCCGGTTGCCAATCCATCGCAAAATTCAAGCCGATTTGCTACCAGCCAGTCCACACCCAGATGCTCTGCCAGCGGGCGCATCACGTGATCCAAGCCTTGGCTGACAAGCACGATCTTCTCCCCGCTCGCCATCGCTTCTTTTAATTTCGCGATGCCTTCCGGTTTCAATTTTGGCTTTAGGTAGTAATGAAAATACTCTTCGCCGAGCAGATCCAGCCTGTCTCGGCTAACTCCGCGCAACAAGGTGTGGAGAAAGCGTGTGGCAAAGACTCGGTCGGCTGCGTAGAGCAAAGGACGAATGAGTGCTGAGAGCGCCAACGCGCTCCGCCGCATCCATCGCCCCGAAAAGCTCTGAATGTTCCAGGTAAAGAACGCCACCGGACGCACGGCGCTTAAATTAAGCAAGCTCCCCTCGACGCGCCAAAATGTCGCTTCGTCAGGCGACACAGGCACCGATACGTGGGGGCCAGTCTGTTGTTTCGAAAGGACTGTACTCACGATTCCAATAACACTCGCAATGAATAAGAGGCATCACATTTCGGCGGAGATTTCGCTCAAAAACTTACCGAATGTCCCGTTTGTCTTCGTAAATGATGCCGCATGAAACATGAAATTAAGGCGCTAGTCAAACTTGACGTTTTTACTATTTGGTTCAGACACTTTTGGAAAAGTGAAGTAGAGACTTGCTGCCTATGCGCAGGTGGCGTATCTTGCGCGTGCTGTAATCAACATTCAACTCGCGGATACAACCCAAACTCGCAGGCAGCATCAGCCACCCCGATCATGCAATGTCCACCCCTCATGAAGTCGCTGCCTGGTCTGAAAGTACCCGTCGTCTACAACTTTCCGTTTTTTCAATTTGAAATAGCCCTTTAGTTGGGCGATCCGATCGGTTTGCCAGTTCGTCGAAAAGCGTTCCGTAAATACTGCGTGCGCTTCGCACATTCAGACAAGCTGGAAAACTTGCCTACATTTTCAAAGGGAGGTCAGCATGAGCCATTTATCCAAGCCGCCACTGAAATCAATTATCACTCACCCGAATCAGCTAACTGAACAAATGCAATTTTCCGGAAGTTATACTGAAGGAATATTATTGCCGGATGAAACCTTAGTAATAGACCTCCGAATCCGAAAGACGATTGAACTTCTGCGAGCCAACCTGCACCTTACTCTTTCTCTCGCAGCCATAGCCAGAATAGTTAACCTGTCAGAGTCCCGGCTTCGCTGTCTATTCAGTGAAGTTACCGGCTTGTCGCTAGCACATTTCGTCAAGCTGCTTCGCCTGGAGGCCGCTCGCCGTATGCTGGCAACAGAGTTCCTGACTGTCAAAGAAGTCATGGCCCGAACCGGCATTAAAGACCCAAGCCATTTCAACCGCGATTTCAAAACGGCTTTTGGGGTTACTCCCGCTCAATACCGCAATCTGCCGAAATGTTCCGTCAATCAGGCTTTCCAGGGGGCGCAAAATCGGAAAGTTTGTCAGGATTTGTAGGCGCGAACCTGACAATAGTTATTCTGGCCAATAAACAGTCAAATTGGCCAGCTTTTGATGTAGCTT
>CAZXHW010001039.1:0-2693 GCA_964639915.1 uncultured Heliomicrobium sp. | reverse complement strand
AATGTCCGGAATGCGTCTTTCATTGCCTTTGCGCAGGAATTGTCCTGCGCGTCCCAGGACTCTCCGACCACAACGGCCCGGATCATAGATCCATCTTCCGCGAACAATGAGTAGGCCACCGTCACGATCACGAAGTTCATCTGTGAGTTCTTGGTCGCCTTAACGCCGGATTCCGTTCCCAACACTTCCGGCACAACGAATAAGCCATGCTTCGTCAGAACTGGCTGAAATGCGTTCAGGAAATCGTTCGCGCTGCGGTATTTCCATTTCTGCTGTTCGTGTGTGTGCTGCTTACCGATAACCGGCACGTCGGCCATTACTTGAGGGATTTTTGAATAGATGATTCCAGACATATCAACCGCCATGTTTGCCGTGAAGGCCAGGAGTGGGATCTACGGTCCACTCCTGGCACAGCCTGAGAAGTAACCAATCAGCACCCGAAAGTGCCGCTCTGTCGCGTGACAAAGAGGGGGTGGCGCATCGGCCTGCGTCTCCTCGTCCTTCCGCCTTGGAAAACGCTATTCCAGTGACCTGTGCGCCATAACTTGTTGCCCGGTTTAGCCAGTGCTGGCGCGCGTTCCTCTCGCGCGCCTCTCCTTACACCGGCGACTAAGAGCCTCACTCTCTTAGCCGATATGGTGAGCGGTTTTGGGGCCGTCACCACCTTGCAGCCGGGCGGCTGCAAGTTTTTGGGCTTCGATGGCATTCAGCAGTTGGCTATTTTCCCATCGAAGCAGATCGTTCTCGCTCATTCTTCCGTGGTTGCAGTATTCGTAAATCGCCAGCGCTGCCATGTAGCCAATACCGATGCCAGCGAATAGGTAAACCATCTCATTGAGAAGGGAGAAGAACAGGAATAGAGATTTCACGAGTTCCATTTACGCAACTTCCCTTTCCAAAATCTGTACTACCGGCTTGTGCAGCTTCGTATCGTCCGCCGCCGCTTCCTTCCGTTTTTCAAGGAGTTCCTTGGCCGCGTCCATCAGCGCCAGGGCAAGCTTGTGGCGGCGCCAATCCGGCATTTGCGCGAATGCTCTGTCTATTTCTTGTTCGGTTGGGACCATCTCTGTTACTCTATGGAAGGGGGCGGCTTACCTTCGACTCAAGCGCCAACTGTCGCCGTTGGTTTGCCGCCCTACCCGTCTGAATCCAGCGATTCAGACAAACTGTTTAGAGCAAAGCGGACAGCCAGGGCACCAACTCCAACTGTCCGCTCCGCTTCCTACCTGCAACTCCGTACTACCATCACAGGCAAGCTCAAATCAGGAGCACATGCTTGTCTGTTGATCCAATTCGTTATCCAGCTCCAAATCGAAACCGCTTCCTAATCGCCGCGAACAGTGCGCGCTGGCTCATTACTGCGATGCGCACCGCTGTGCGTGTCGCAGATGGCACCTGCGCCGCAATGCAGGCATTCACCTGTCCTTGCCAGTACTCATATTCGGCCATCAGTCGTTTGATTTGTTCATCCATCGTTCTTTCCCCCGGATGCGATGCGTCGAAGAGGCACGTTCGCGTTCACGTCATCGCATCCGGCTCGCGGGACACAAAATCAATCTTGTTTGCGTTTGCGCATCACCAGGTCGCGCACGGCTTCATACACAACAGCAGCGTCAGCTCGCTCTGTCGGCGGCAGTGTGTCTACAACAACCAAGCCATCGCGGACGAGGAACTCGTCTTTGCTTCCCTGTTCCATGCTGGCCAGCACGACGAAGTCGCCTTTGCCGTTTTGCTCCAGGCTGGCCAGCACGGTCAGCTTGCCGTCGGTGCGTGTGCAAAATTTGCGAAGCGTGATCTTCATCGGTTTAAAAGGTGGGAGCGCGTTCTCCCAAACCGCGCTCCCCCGCTGCGAAAGGTCCAACCCCCAGACAAGGCCTTTCGCATTAGCTGAAAACTGGTGCAGGGGCTTCTTCGGCTTGCCGGGCAGCCCGGCGCGCCGACTCCAAAAAGTGTGTCGCTTCTTTCCATTTCCGGGCGCGGAATGCGCGTCCGGCAATCTTGTTCCAGTGGCGAACCGTTTCGTCCGGATGCAGCGCCAGCAGGGCGATCTCTTCCAGCGTCGAGCCGCACATTGCCAAATAGCTCTGGTATTGCTTTGCGCAGTCATCACCGTAGCCTCTTGCGAGGCTTTTCGGGTCTTTCAAATCCCGGCGGCAGATTAAGCATTTCATCTCGCACTCCGTGTGGGGCACGGGTGAGGTTAGGCAGCGGCTGCCAGTGACCGGTCAGCTTCAGCCGGTTCGTTGATCTGCGGAAACTGTTTGGCCAGTTCGTCCAGCTTTTCGCCGATGGCTTCGCGGACGATCTGGGCAGCAGGGCGGTCAGTCGCGCCAGCGGCACGATTTAACCGATCAATGAAATCTCCAGTCGCTCGAATTTGCAGTTTTTCAGTTTTCGGCTGTTTCATCTTTTGTACTCCCAACGGCTGTACAGTAATCCCAATGGGAGTACATTGTCAACCACAATTTTATTAGAGGGATTGATTGAATGAGAAAAGTAGTGTGTACTGACAATGTGAGTACAAAGGGAAATAAAGAAGTAAGGCTAAATATCCGCGTAAACGAGGAGTTAAGGAATCAGTTTCACGCTGCGGCTAAACTTCGCGGATCAACAGCGGCGGGTTTGCTGCACCTCTATATGGCTCAGGTTGTTAGGGAAACTAAGAAAGAGTCTCCTGAAGACTTTCAGCACAT
>CAZXHW010001038.1:0-2693 GCA_964639915.1 uncultured Heliomicrobium sp. | reverse complement strand
TCCGGGCTGAAATTTATTGCCAATGGCGAGCAGCAGCCAAAGGGACTGGAAAGCCTCAAGCCCGGTTTCAAGGGCAGATTCGTCGCCCCCAGTTTTTTGCGACCCAGCAAGAAACGCTATGAACTGGAGACATTGCTGGCAGAGCGCGCGCGAGTCAGGCAAAAAACGCTCAAGCAGATGCGCCGGATCGGCGCTGAGCGATTGCAAACCTTGCGGTTTTCACACCCTGAATTTGGCCCGTTGACGCTGCGAGAAATGTTTTTATTCATCAGCAAGCATGAGGTTTGGCATACAGAACAGATCAAGCGGCTGAAGGAGCAGATGAATTGAAGATTACCGATATTAAAGCAACTACCGTCACCGTTCCGCTGGAAGCGCCGCTGCGCCACGGCAATGGCTGTCACTGGGGACGTTTTGTCCGCACCATTGTCGAAGTCGAAACTGATGAAGGCATCACGGGCCTGGGCGAAATGGGCGGCGGAGGCGAATCCGCTGAAGCGACCTTCCGCGCGATGAAATCCTATCTGGTTGGCCATGATCCGGCGCGGCTGGAAGAGATGCGTTTTCTGATCGCCAACCCGACGGCCTCGCTGTACAACAATCGCACGCAGATTTTGGCTGCGCTGGAATTCGCCTGTCTGGACATCATCGGCCAGAAATGGGGCGTGCCGGTTTCGGAAGTTTTGGGCGGACGGTTGCAGGATCGAGTTCCGTTCGCAACTTATCTGTTTTTCCGGTATCCGAATCCAAAAGACGGATCAGGCGAGGTCAGGGCCATTGAACAACTGGTGGCCAATGCACGCGAACTGAAAGCGCAATATGGCTTCACTTCGCACAAATTGAAAGGTGGCGTCTTTCATCCGGATTACGAATTGGAATGTTACCGAGCCGTCGCCGAAAGCTTGAAAGGCGACCGCTTCCGCTACGATTGCAACGGCGTGATGTCCACCGAACAAGCCATTCGCTTCGGCCAGGCCATCGAAGACATCAACAACGATTATCTGGAAGACCCCGTTTACGGAATGAACGGCATGCGCCGCGTCCGCGAAAAAGTGCGGATGCCGCTTTCGACCAACACTGTCGTCATCAATTTTGAACAACTGGCAGCGAACATCTTGAACACTGCGGTGGATGTGATTCTGCTGGACACGACGTTTTGGGGAGGGATTCGGCCTTGCGTCAAGGCGGCTGGCATTTGCGAAACCTTCCAGCTTGGCGTGGCCGTGCATTCGTCTGGAGAGCTGGGGATTCAATTGGCGACGATGTTGCATCTGGGAGCAGTAATTCCCAACCTGAGCTTCGCCGCTGACGCGCATTACCATCATCTGACGGACGACATCATTGTGGGCGGAAAACTGAAATACGAAAACGGTTCGATTGCCGTGCCGACCGCTCCAGGATTGGGCGTCAAGCTCGACCGCGACAAGCTTGCCGAATACAGCGAACTGTACAAACGGCTGGGCGGCTATCCGTACGATCAAGACCCGCTGCGTCCAGGCTGGGGGCCGACGATTCCCAACAACCGATGGGCCGATCCAAGCGATGATCGCAGACCTGAAAGCATCAAATTGTAATGATTCCAACGATTACCGCCTGGCAAAACATCTCGCCGAAACCGATCGAATGAAAGTGTAACCGAACGAACATAGCAGGGTCGTTTTTGCGGGTACGATGGTGGCTGGCAAAATCCTTCAGCGTCACGCAAAATGAAACTTCCCTTTGTGACGGTTCGTTTGCGGCACTTGAGACCAATTTATGATCGGTGAAACAATCTCACATTACAGAATCGTGGAGCGTCTGGGCGTAGGCGGAATGGGCGAAGTCTATAAAGCCGAAGATACCAAGCTCCATCGCCACGTTGCGCTGAAACTAATGCTGGATCACGACAGCAAAGACGAGGAGCAGCGCAAACAATTGCGCGCGCGTTTCTTGCGCGAAGCGCAGGCGGCTTCTGCGCTGAACCATCCGAACATTGCCACAGTTTACGAAATTGATGAATTTGTCCGCGAAGGGGAACGGTACAGCTTCATTGCGATGGAATATGTGCCGGGCCACACGCTGAAACAAGCTGCGCAAAACCTGGCACTGCCGGAAATTCTGGAAGTAATTTTGCAGATTGCCGATGCCCTGGCTGAAGCGCATGACCGGGGCATTGTTCACCGAGACATCAAACCGTCCAATGTGATTTTGGGAGAACACCACCGCGTCAAGCTGCTGGATTTCGGGGTGGCAAAATACAATCCGGCGGCGAGTTTTGACTCTGACACTGCCAGTTTGATGCAAACCGAAATCCTGAAAACTCAACCCGGAATGGTGCTTGGGACTTATGCCTATATGTCGCCCGAACAGGCGTTGGGCAGGGAAGTGGACGGGCGCAGCGACCTGTTTTCTTTGGGTGTGATGTTTTACGAAACGCTGGCCGGTCGGTTGCCCTTCACGGGCAATTCGATGCCCGCGACAATTGATGCCATTCTTCATGCCGATCCGACGCCGGTCAGCCAGCTTAATCGTCAGGTCACAGCCGACCTGGAGCGCATCGTTCACTGGATGCTGGAAAAAGAACCTTCGCGGCGATATCGGACGATGCGGCTTCTGATTGACGATTTGCGCGCGGTGAAAGACGGACTGCCGCTGCCGACGTATTCGTACGAAACCAATGTTGGGTTTGCGACGCAATCCTTGTCTGGGCAATC
>CAZXHW010001037.1:0-2695 GCA_964639915.1 uncultured Heliomicrobium sp. | reverse complement strand
AAGCTGCGGAAGCGGCAAAGCCCGCTGAACCGCAAGCCGATCTTTCCATCAATGAAGGCGACGACACTGGATACGACCTTCCCGAAAAGGAAGAGATTCGCCGCAAGTTCAAACTTGACGCCGAACCTTCAATGGGCGTGTACAACATCAACGGCACGCTGACGGTGGAAACGGCAGATACCAATACGGCTGAAATCCTGGTCGTACGCTCAGCAAAAACACGCGAAGACCTGGAAAATTATCGCAAGGTAAAAATCGAACAACAGCGCGAAGGCCGGTTGATTGTCAGCATCGAAAACGACCGCAAAAGTTTGTTTTCCTCTCTCGGTAAAATTCCTGAAGGCCGTCAGCGTGTGGTGTTGAAGATTCCGCGAAAAATCAACTTTGAGACTTTCGGCGTCAGTGGCAATGTCACGCTGGGAGAAATTATTGGACGTCTTGAGATGCGCGACATCAATGGCCAGGTCAAAGCTTCACGCATTGCAGGTGTCACTGAATTTGGCAACGTCAACGGAGGAATTGAAGCCACATTCGCGCCGCTCAATGGCAAAGGCATAGAAGTGTTCGACGTCAACGGCAATGTGGATTTGCATTTTGAAGGCGAAGTGAATGCTGAGCTCGACGCTTGGGGCATCAATGGCAAGCTCAATCCGGATTTGCCGTCTGTGCAGGCTCCTAGCGAAGAACAAAGGCGCGGCAGATTGAAAGCCCGCATTGGTTCTGGCGGCACACAAATCAAACTTGGCGACATCAACGGCAATATCAACTTGCTGAAGGCCGAAAAAGTCACTGCCTCGTCGGCTAAAGCTTCCGGTAAATAACAACATCCACGAAAGCGCACAAATTCTCGCGGGCAGATTCTCGCAAGCGGATTTAGCGTGCGGCGTCGTGTGTTCGTGGAAGGAAACTGAATCTATGCATCCGGTTATTGAACTCGACAGTTTGCGCGTCACATTTGGAAAGCGCGAAATCCTGCACAGCATCAAAGGGGAATTGCACGGACGCTGCATCGGCCTGCTAGGCCCGAACGGCGCTGGCAAAACCACGCTGATTCACAGCTTGCTTGGCTTTCACCCGCCGTCGGCTGGCACAGCGCGCATCTTCGGCAAAGATATTCGCAGCGAAGCCAAAACGATCCGCGCCTTAATTGGTTACATGCCCGAACGCGACGCGTTCATTGCCAACCTGACTTGCGTGCATTTTGTCCGGTTGATGGCGGAGCTTTCCGGGTTGCCTTCCGAAGCGGCGCTGGAACGCGCGCACGAAGCATTATTTTACGTTGGCCTGGGCGAAGCGCGTTACCGCCAGCTTGGAACGTATTCGCTGGGAATGAAACAACTGGCCAAACTGGCTCAAGCCATAGTTCACGGCCCACGCTTGATCTTTTTGGATGAACCGACCAACGGACTTGATCCTCCGGCGCGCACACGAATGCTGGAACTGATCCGCGAGGTGCGCGACAGCGGCAAAGCCTCGATTGTGCTGTCATCCCATTTGCTGCGCGACGTGGAAGAATGTTGCGACGAAATTCTGATTCTGAAAAACGGCCACATTGTCGCCAACTGCAACCTGGAAGAAGAGCGCCGCGCCAACCGTCAGTTTGTTGAGATGGAAACGCGCAACGGCACGCAGGAATTTGTTGACGCGATTGGCAGGCTGGGATGCGAATACGCCGAAACGGGGGCGCAGAAACTGAAGGTTGTCATGACCAACGGCATGGAAGTCCGCGATCTGTACAAAATTGCCGCCGAACAGAACGTGCAAATTCGCCGGTTGAATTACAAGCGGGATTCGCTGGAAGATATATTCCTAAAAGCGATGGAGCAATAGCTTCAATCCCCCGCCATCATCAACCGGAGGTAACGATTGTGACAGGAATGCTCAAGATAATTTCAACGTTTGTTTTCAGCCTGACTTTGCTGCTGGCAGCGAATTCGGCTTTTGCCCAAGCACCTGTGCTTGACCGCGAACTGTTTTTTGGCGACCCGGAAATTTCGGGCGCGCAACTTTCACCGGATGGAAAGTTTCTGGCCTTCATCAAACCGTACAAAGGCACACGCAACATCTGGGTCAAGAAAACCGAAGAGCCGTTTAACGCAGCCAAACCTGTCACCGACGACCAGAAACGTCCGGTGACCACGTATTTCTGGAGCCGCGACGGCAAATACATTCTTTATTCTCAGGACAAAGGCGGCGATGAAAACTTCAATGTGTACGCCGTCAATCCTGCCGCGCCACCCGTTGCTGGTCGCGAAGTTCCTGCGGCGCGCAACCTGACGGACCTGCAAGGCGTTCGCGCGTTTCTGTACGCTGTTCCTAAAAGTGATCCTGATGCAATTTTTGTCGGGCTGAACGACCGCGATAATTCCTGGCACGATTTGTACAAAGTCCAAATTTCCACCGGCAAACGAACCTTGATTCGTCAGAATGACGATCACGTGGGCGGCTGGCTTTTTGATCAAAAAGATCAGCTTCGATTGGCGACGCGAACAGCGGACAATGGCGATACCGAAGTTTTGGTTGTTGGCAAAAACGATCTGAAGAAAATTTATTCGTGCAGCGTGTTTGAAACCTGTGCTCCGGTGCGATTTAACAAAGACAATCGGCGCGTTTACATGATGACCAACCGAGGAACAGATGATCTGATCCGGTTGGTGCTGTTCGACCTGGAAAACCAGGTTACGGAATCCGTAGA
>CAZXHW010001036.1:0-2701 GCA_964639915.1 uncultured Heliomicrobium sp. | reverse complement strand
GGCGCATCAGCGGGACAAACGCGGCGGCGGCGCCATGCAGGTTTCCCTGGGCGAAGCCGAAGCCAAAGCCAGCGACCAAGCACTGGAAATCACAGCGCTGGACGAAGCGCTGAAGACGTTGTCGGCATTGGATCAACAGCAATCCCGCGTTGTCGAATTGCGATTTTTTGGCGGCCTAACGATGGAAGAGGTTGCCGAAGTATTGGGCATTTCGCTTTCGACCGCTGAACGCGAATGGCGCTCTGCACGGGCCTGGCTCAGCCGGGAACTCAAGAGGTAGCCACATGACTCCGGAACGTTGGCAACAAGTCAAAGGCATCTTTCAGGAAGCGCTCGACCAGGAAACCGGCCGATGCGCGGAATTTCTGGATGAAGCCTGTGGCGATGACGCAGAGTTGAGGCGTGAAGTCGAATCGCTGCTACTGGCCGACAACGGAGCAACCAACCCGCTGGATAAGGCAATTTCTCAAATTGCCTCTACCCTGATACCGATGGAACAAGGCTCGACGATGCTTGGCCGTCGCATTGGCGTTTACCGCGTGACGGGGTTGATCGGCCAGGGAGGCATGGGCGCGGTTTATCGCGCTGCCCGCGACGATCACCAGTACGACAAGGAAGTCGCCATCAAACTGGTGAAAGGCGGGTTAGGACCGGATTTCGCGCTGCAACGGTTTCGCCGCGAGCGTCAGATTCTGGCGCGGCTGGAACATCCAAATATCGCCCGCCTGCTGGATGGAGGCACAACCGATGAAGGCTGGCCTTATCTGGTGATGGAAAAGATTGACGGCCAGACGATCAGCGAGTACTGCGAAATTCATTCCTTGTCCATTCGACAACGGCTGGAACTTTTCCGCTTCGTCTGCGCTGCCGTTCAATATGCTCACCAAAATCTGATCATCCACCGCGACATCAAACCAAGCAACATTCTGGTCGCGAACGACGGTGTGCCGAAGCTGCTGGATTTCGGCATCGCAAAGCTGCTGGATCCGGAACACACCCTGAACACGGCGGACAATGATCCGGGACAAACAGCCACGGCAATGCGCGTAATGACTCCGGCGTATGCCAGTCCTGAACAAGCACGCGGCGAACCGGTGACGACTTCGACAGATATTTATTCGCTCGGCATAGTGCTGTACGAACTCCTGACCAATCAACGCCCGTACCAGATCAAAGGCAATTCCTTTCTGGAGATAGAGCGTGCAATTTGCAGCACTGAACCTGAAAAGCCTAGCGCCGCAGTCCGCCAAAACTCTACTGGCCAGATCAAGCTGAGCCGTCAACTGGCTGGCGATTTGGATAACATCATTTTGATGGCACTGCGCAAAGAACCGGAACGGCGTTACGGCTCGGTCGAACAATTTTCCGAAGACATTCGCCGCCACCTGGACGGTTTGCCTGTGAATGCACGGCAAGACACAGTTCGTTACCGCACCAGTAAATTTGTGCGACGGCACCTTTGGGGTGTTCTGGCTTCGACTCTGATTGCGCTATTGCTGATTGCAGGCGCAGCGTTTTCCACCTATCAGGCACGCCGCGCCTAACGCCGCTTTCAACAAGTCCGCAAGCTTGCCAACACATTTCTATTTGAATTCGACAGCAAGATTGCAAACGTCATCGGCACGACTGAAGCGCGTGAACTGTTGGTCAAAACGGCTCTCGAATATCTGGACAGCCTGATGAACGACGCGAGTGACGATGCAGAATTGCAATACGAACTGGCGACGGCATATAGCCGGGTGGGTGATGTTCAAGGCTTCGCACGCATAAACAACCTGGGACACAGCAAAGAAGCGCTTGCCAGTTACCACAAGGCGCTGGCGCTTACGGAGGCTTTGGCAACGCGCGCGCCACAAAATCCAAAATACCAGCGCTTGATGGCCGACTTGCATTTCAAAGAGGGCACAATTCATCAACACCTTGGCGCTTTCGTTGAAGCTCTGGCGGCGTATCAACGCAGCGTAGCCATCATTGAACCTCTAACGACGAAACCCGACGTTACAGCCGAAGACCTGGCACAGTTGTTAACCGGTTATCGGTCCATGGGGGAAATTGAAGTGGAATATGTGCCTGCCATCGCCGCCGGTGTCCGCCACGAACGCCAGTCCATGGAAATTGCCCAGCGGCGTGCTCGCGAATTTCCCAGTGATCGCGCGCAATACGATCTAGCCGGGCGACACATCGGACTGGCTTATGCATTGTTGCAATTAGGTGATCCGCAAACGGCGAAAACCGAAAGCGAAGCAGGGTTGGCCCTGCTGGAACCGCTGGCCGCGAAACATCCCAACGAATCCCCTTATCGTCGCTTGATCTACATTGCTTATATGCATATCGGTTATGCGCAGGGGCAACCGCTTTCCGTCAACCTGAACGACACCGCCGCGACTTTAGAAACTTACGCCAAGATGCTGGCCATCGCCCAGCAATCCCTGAACGCCGACGCCAAAGACCAACGCGCGCGCGACGAAGTGGCTGTTAGTTTGATTTTGATTGGCGAAACCGAAGCGGTGAACGAACCAGCGCGTGGCGCGGCCACCTTGCGCCAGGCGATGGACGAATTATACGTATTGGCGTCTGGCGGCAATCCATTCCGTTACCGGTTGCTGCAAACAGAAACGCTCACCTGGCTGGCCGACGCTGAAAACCGGCAAGGGAATCACGCAAGCGCTCTTAAATCGCTGAACGAGGCGCAAGCGGTTTG
>CAZXHW010001035.1:0-2708 GCA_964639915.1 uncultured Heliomicrobium sp. | reverse complement strand
AACATCCTCACTATGTTCAACGCGTATCAATCATCGTTCGTGGTGAGCTAAACTCCGCACCTTGGAGAAGGTTCCAGAAGTTTTTGCGCCAAAGAATTTTTTGTCTTATGAATTTGTACCCAGTTAAAAAGGAGAAAAGGTCCAAAGTGCCTCACTCACTTTGGACCTTTTGATGCGATATTTTGTAAGAAAAGTTGATGATCGTTACTAGCTGGCTGACCACTTGTTAAACATCCTCACTATGTTCAACGCGTATCAATCATCGTTCGTGATGGGCTAAACGCCGCACTCTGGTGAAGGTTCCAGAAGTTTTTGCGCGAAAGAGATTTTTGTTCCTCTGGGGTTTAGTAGCCATATAAAAGGAGAAAAGGCTTAAAGTACCTCACTCACTTTAAGCCTTTTGATGCGATATTTTATAAGAAAAGTTGATGATTGGTACTAGCTGGCTGACCACTTGTTGAATATCCTCACTATATCCAACGCGTATCAATCATCGTTCGTGGTGAGCTAAACGCCGGACCACGAGTAAGGTTCCCAGAAGTTTGAAAAATTTTTCAGGAGCCTAATTAATCAGGTGAAACTGATTATTCGCGGCGGAAAGTCGCCGGACCGCTCTTTGTCGCATCTTCGGATCCGGGTCGTTTTGGGCGATATTTAACAGTTTGTCAGCCGCCCTTCGCTCCGTTGATCGCGACAGCCCGGAAATAATTTCATCTTTTACTGCCTCATCCTTGGCGCTCTCGTAAAGCGAAATCAGCGCATCGGCACCCTCTGAGGTTTTGAATCTGG
The DNA here is from genome assembly GCA_964639915.1 of uncultured Heliomicrobium sp. Classification (GTDB taxonomy): domain Bacteria; phylum Acidobacteriota; class Blastocatellia; order RBC074; family RBC074; genus RBC074. The sequence goes on along the minus strand of CAZXHW010001035.1, from coordinate 1,919 downwards.
ACAAATTGGAAACCGCCGATCGCTGCAGTTCCTGATTTGCTGCCTGTGTAGCAAATTCTTTCAGCAGGGAAACAGCGCGGGAACTATCGTGGCAACCGATGGCACGCATCGCTCCACGAGCTAGTTCTTTGCTTTCTTTATCTTCCTTACCTTGCTTCGCCAGCGTAGCCAGATAATTCAGGCTTTGATTGGCATCCGCATTCCCCAGCCAATACACCATACGGTCTTCAAAAACGAAGTCCTCTTTCAGACTCAGGGTTTTGACGCGAGTCACTTTCGCTGCCGAGCCGCTGGCATCGGTTAGCAGAAACACGGCGGCTTGCGATGGGTCGTCCTTGCGCTCCAGCTTGATGCCATCGTCGTAATAAACCGTTCCTGCAAAAGGACCTATGTAAGAACCTTCGCGGGCAGGGAAGTGAAACGCCAGCCAAACAGAATCTCCCTGGTTTGAGGATTTGAACTGGCGGAATGCGCGTTCAATCCGATCAGTTAAGTTTCCTCCGTCTATGTTTACAAATTCGGATTTTGTGTAAATACGCTTCGGCTTTTCCTGCGCAAATGTTGCCGCGAAGCTGAGCAAAAACGCCATGACCGTGACAGCCAATAAAACTTTGCGAGACATACTCCCTCCATTCTTGGGCAAAAGAATGCGCTCAGAGGCCAACGGGCGGTTGTTACCACCTGTCAGCGTGAGCGCGTAACAGTTTTCAGATTGGATGAACGAGGTTAACGCGAAGCGCCCAGCGAAGCTGCTGCACCTTCACCCGTTGAGCGAATCGCTCTTGTCGGGCGAGCTGTTGGCGCGATTCGGACATCGGGTGTGACAGTCGGACGCGGCGAAACGACCCGAATTGGGCGAGTTCTGCCCAATTGCCGTTGCAGCGAATTCAACAAATTGATTGTTTCCTGAAGTGTCGGTTGCGCGGCAGAGTCCGCATTCCGGCGGTTTACGGCTGCCAACTGCGACGTGAGCTGTGAAATCTGGCCGCGAAGCTGATTTTCAATCGGAGAAATCAAGTTAACGTCTTTCTCGATCTTGAGTTGGTTTTCCAGCTCTTTCAGCTTTAGCTCGATTTTCGGCATTTCCAATTTCAATTTGTCCAAGCCGTCAATCTGCATTTTTTCAATCAGTTCTTTGTATTTGCCCTGATTTTCTTTCCACTTCATTTCCCAGTCCCGCTGCATTTCTTCCCAGCGCTTGGCGTCGAATTCGAACTTATAGTTATTGTCGAAGTTAAAGTTGAAGTTGTTGTCGAATTCGAAAGCGCGCGGAGTAAGCAGATCGCGACTGGCATCAAGCATGCCAATGCGCTGGCCTGGTGCAAGGGTTTCCATGTACAGGCGACCGTCAATGCTGTACAGGCTGCGAATCGCGGCAGAGCGAATCTGCGGATCACTGTCGTTTTTGGCGATCTGTTTCAGCTTTTCAACCGCTTTCCCGCTCTTGTTGTAAGCCAACGAGCGGATCAGGTACTGCTTGGTTTTTGCGTCTTGAACGGTGTCGTAAATCTGAATCAGATTGGTTGCGCCTTCGTCACCTTTGACATTGCCCAGGTAGCGAATCGCGCGGTTCCGCAGCTCTTCGTTGGTTTCGGTTTTGGCGATTTGCGTCAGCTTGGCGATTGCTTTGCTGTTGTCGCCTTCGCGGCGAAGCAGGTACGCGATGATTTCGCCTCTGGATTTTGGATCGGTGATCGAATCATAGAGCGAAACCAGAGCGTTACTGGCAGCTTCACTGCGCATACGGTAAATGCCCTGCAAAGCTTCCTGGCGAACGTTAGCGTCACTATCCTTTTTGACGATATCCACCAGCAAATTGAGCATTTCTGATTCTGGAATGGTTGGATCTTTCTTCTTGTTATCCTGATACAGATCGCCTGCAAGTGTTGCAGCAACAGGAGATTGTGCCCAAGTCAGAC
>CAZXHW010001034.1:0-2719 GCA_964639915.1 uncultured Heliomicrobium sp. | reverse complement strand
AAAAACTTGCATCACGGATTTGATGCAGGTTGATTATCCACATCATTACCTGAATATGGAAGTGCAGAACAAATCAAAAAGGGAAGTGCAAGAAGTTAGTGATTCTGACAGCTTGGTGAATGTCGCGGAGCTTGGGTTGTTCGTAAAGCGCAAGCGCGAACGCGAGCGACTCTCACTTAGAGCTGTAGCCAAGCAGACTCAGGTCAGCGCATCAACACTGTCGCGAATTGAAAACAGCACAGGAACGCCCGATGCGGAAACCTTGGCAAGGCTGGCAAAATGGCTGAATTTACCCTTGGATCGCATTATCGGACTCCAAGCCGCACTGGAAAGTTCCATCGCACAGTTTGTTCAGGGTTCAACACCTGATCTGGTTGAAGCTCACTTACGCGCGGATGGCAATTTGACTCCGGAAAATGCAGTGGCTCTTTCTGAGCTTTTTCGACTGGCTTACAAGCAATATAGCGTCAAAAAGTAACGGAAAATGTCTAGTTCCTGTGGCAATCCTGATTGTCTGAATCGGTTGAATTTCTTGCCAGAGCCTCCGGTCAGCGAAAAATTCCGACAATACGAACAACTAGCTTTGAGAATTAGGTCTTTTGCCGGACTATCAAGTATTCACGATAAGCTTGATCCGTATTTGCTGGCACAATCCGCAGGATTGCGTGTTGTGCCGCTGGATGCGATTGACGGTCTTTCTGAAGACATCAAGGCTGTGCTTCAGTCGTCAAATGGAGCCTGGTCAGGCGGCGCGACTCCAATGCTGCCAGACGGAACAAGAGTTGTAATCTTGAACCCAAGTCACAGCAATTCAAGGAAAGCGGCAACATTGATGGAAGAGGTCTGCCACGTGTTGCTGGGTCATAAGCATAGCGAATTATCTGCAGCCGGCTTGGGTTCGGACAATGCGCATAGGACTCACAATAAGCAGATCGAGGAAGAAGCCTATTCAGTTGGAGCAGCAGCATTGTTGCCGTATCGTGCATTGATTTGCAATCTTTTGCGTAATCAGTCAATTAAATCCATTGCCGTGTCTGTCGGCGTGTCACAGGCGCTTGTCAGATATAGAATCAGAGTCTTAAAGCTTTCGACTCACTTAACCTAGCTATTAAAGCCACATAAGGCTTCTTATCAGACGCAACTAGTATCTATCAATGAGCCGTCTCTTTCAGTACAAAAGACTTTTCTTTTCTCTACTGTCAGAAATACTTCCTGTTACGCTCGTTGCATTTCTTGCGCTAACGTCTTTGGTGTTTGTGCAGCAAGCTGGCAAATACCTGAACGTAGTCCTCTCCTTTCACACCTCTGCTCAAGTCGCACTGCAGTTTTTGTGGAGCTTGATTCCTGGCATTGTCGTGATCACTTTGCCTGTATCACTGCTGCTGGGAACGATCATTACTTGCAGTCGGCTTTCGACTGATGGCGAAATGACCGCCATGCAATCGCTAGGCATCGGCAAAGTTAAAATCGCCTTGCCGTTTTTATTTGTGGGGATTTTGGGAGCCATCTTCACGTCCTACCTGCTTGCCGAAGTTGCCCCTCGTGCGCTAAAGAAATTAAAAGGCTTAAGGACTAAGGTTTTGGTCCAGGAAGCGAATGCCCAAATCACCGCCGGAAGGTTTATCACCAGATTTCCCAATTCCCTTCTGTATATTCGCGACATTGACCAAAAAACCGGCGAATGGCTGGGAGTGTTTTTGCTGAGACAAGAACCCGACAGTGACCTTGCACGGCTAATAACCGCCGAAAAAGGACAATTAAGAATTACTGGCGGCGAGGAAGGCCAAAGACTGGGACTGGAGGTCGAATTACTCAAAGTCATCTCGGTTGAAAGCAAAGTCGCCAATGGGTCGCAGTCGGTCAGCGCCGCTTCTGCTTCGGAACGAGCCTCCATCAAATTCACCGAACAAGGTAATGATGAAAACGATTCAGCCGCAACAGTTCCACTCTCAGAAATGACTCTGGGCGAGGTCACACGCCAAGCCAAAAATGCCCCAAATCCCAAAGAGCAACGCCAGGCAAATATAGAATGGCATAGACGTTTCGCATTTCCCTTTGCTTGCATCACTCTGACTCTGTTGACGTTTATCGTTGCCTTGCAGGGTCGGCGCCTGGCCAGCAAGCCTCGCACAACGGTTGTCGTGTTGTTTCTAGCGATGCTTTTTTATCTGCTATTAGTGGCTGGGCAAAATCTAGCAGTGTCAGGAAAAGTACCGTCGTGGTTAGGAGTCTGGTTCTCAAATTTGTTTTTCGGAGGGTATGTACTGTATGCGTTTGTCACGAACAAACGTCCTTTCCGGCTTCCTTTACTCTCTAAACTTATTCCATCGAAACAATCGGCCTTGCCGACTGGCAGCGCGAGCTCAATCGGGCAGCTAAGTCAAAAAACGAAATTCAGCTTCCCTACGCTCAATCCGTTCAATCTGGTCAATTACCTATTAATCAGTGAAGTCTTCAAATACTACATGATAGCGGTCAGTGCGCTCGTCATGACTTCGCTGGTTTTCACTCTTTTCGACCTGATCCCTGCAATGAGCAAAACCGGGACAACAATTGGCTACTCGATGACCTACCTGTGTTATCTTTCGCCTCAGTTTATCTATCAGGTTTCGCCATTTGCGTTGCTGGTGGGAGTTCTTACCGGATGCAGCGTTTTGGCGCGTAGCAATCAGCTTGTAACTCTTTCCAGTGCTGGCCTGAGCAAGCTGCGCACGGTTGT
>CAZXHW010001033.1:0-2722 GCA_964639915.1 uncultured Heliomicrobium sp. | reverse complement strand
CAACTCAATGACTTTGCCAGCAGAAACCTGATTATCGCCGTTGTTATTGCGAAGCGTTGGGAAGACCAGATATGGTTCGCTCATGGAACCGTCAGCATAAATCTCCCGGTCAACCACGTAAAGATAACCACTGCGCGGCGATTCGATGCTCAGGCGCAAACGTTGGCCAGCGGTAAAAACCGTGTCGGCTTCGACCCGTTCCGGAGTCCATTCCGCAGCTTTACCACTTTCCTCTTCCAATAGGATTCGGCCTTCGCTGTTGTCTTTTTCGATTGCAGCGCGCAACCGCCAAATCGTCACGCCCAGCAATTCGCCTGATGGAACCTCTTCTTTGGTTGCTGGTACAGCGCTTTTGTTCTCACCTTTGTTCGCCTGGTTTTCCGATTTTGTGCCCGCTCGGCGGTACCCGGAAAACTTCTTCTGCCCAGAGGCAGGCGACGCAGTTTGAGGCTTACTGGTCGGCGCTTTTGACTCTGCACGCTTCTTCAGGAATTCCGAGTCCCAGATGCGTCGCGTTCCAGGGTCTTCTTGCTCCTGGGCAAAAATGTAACCCGTCATTGCCGAAGCAATCACAAAAGCGAGACAGATTTTTCCTATGTTGATCGTCATAACATTCTCCATTATGGCTTCGCCACAATCAGCGGACGCGATTCAACTTCGCGGCGGTAAAAGACGCGGGGACGTTGAGCGCCTCGTTTTTTGATGTCGGCAGCTTTTTCTTCTTCCAAAAGTTGGCGCGTCTTATTTTCCTGTTCCTGCATTTGCGGCACGCGCTCGGCAGCGAAATTGAACCATTCGCGCACTAAAACCTGTCCGTCTTTCGCATCCCGATCCGCCGTGCCTTTTTTCAATCCGTCCTCAATCAGCGCGTAAGTCAAATAACCGTGGCCTAGCTGCGCTGCTTCCAGTGCGACCTGATAACTTTGCGCGGCAGTCAAAATGTAAATTCCCTTTTCGTAAGCCAGTTGCGCCAATCCTTTGCTGTTCATCGGGCCGCGCCGTTTCTCTTCCGCTTCCAGAGCTTGACCGGAATTGCAAGCATCAATTACCAGAACCAATTGCTCCGCGTCCAATCCTTCGACTGCCGATTCCAGCTCCAAATCGGAAATACTCTGATTCAGGATTGTGATCATTCCACCTGCGGTCAGTTGCGTGCGCGAACCTGTATAACCAAGATCGTGCGGCACCAGATAAAACCGAGCGCCTTGCGCCGTCCCATGGCCAGCAAAATAAATGATGACAGCGTCTTCCGGCTGCGCTTGTTGAAGTTTTTCCAGCGCTTGCGGAGCCGACTGCGGAAGCGTATTTGCTCCGCCAGCTACACGCTGTAGCGCCAGCAGAATGTTTGCCTTGGTCGCTTCAGCATCCAGCAGCGGAATGATTTCGACCCGTTCGTAATTGCCAAGTTTCATTTGCTGAGCGCGGACTTCGTCAGCAAAGGATGTCGCGTCGGCAACAGCGTACTTCAAATTGTACTGATCGTTGGAATAACGATTGACGCCGCAAGCCAGCACATAAGCCACGCCTTTGCGGCGCAGCGAATCGGCTCCTGTGACCATCAGCAAGGCGTCAGAGCTTTTCACATTGTCGCGGTTGAACGCATAAGCGGTCAGCCGGTTTTCTCCGGCAACGATGGGCAATGTAGCTTCAAGCACAGCTTGCTGCTGTCCCTTCAACGCGTCTCCACGCCAAACTTTAATCAGCGTGCCGTTACGGAACAGCCGCACATCTTTCGCGCCCGTTGGAGCAGCGGAGCTGCCAGCAGGTTCGCCAACTTCCAACCTGACTTTGACGTTACGCGTGGAAATCGTAGCCGTCTGCACATCAGCCAGGGAAAGCTTGACAACCGGTTGGCGGCGATCTTTTTGGGCCACATCCTGCGTCGCTTGCGGACGCTTTCCAGCATAAATGTCAGAAAGCAAACTGGGGTAGAAAAATTCGTTGAAATAGACTTCGACCGGCGTCACATCCGTCAGCGTGGACGAAAAGCGCCACAGGATTTGATTCCATGCGGCGGGAGTTCCGTCAAACAGTCCGTCGGGCGTGACGGCCAGCCAATCTGAACCTTTGTTGATCGAAACCAGAGTCACCAGCAATTCGCCCGTCTGAGAATCCCACAATCGCGCGCCACCATCTTCGCTGCCCGTGATCAGCAGCTTGCCGTCCGGACTGAAGCTGAGGGCATTCACCGGCAACGTATGATCCGGCAGCGACAACAGTTCTCGCCCGCTGGAAACTTCCCACAGCTTCACATCCATTCCACCCGTAGCGATGACGCGGCCATCCGGGCTGAAGGCGTAAACATTGCTCCAGTCTTTCAGCGGCAAAGCGCGCAACTCACGTGGCTGGGCTTGGAAAACGTCCCACAGTCGCAGCTTGAAGGTAAGTACATTGTTGAAGTTGTAGTTGGTCAAGTCTGCGCCAGGCGCGGTTTCCATAAAGCCTGAAGCCAGGGTGCGGCCATCCGGGCTCAGCGCCAAGCCCATTGCCATCATCGCGCGATCCGCCGAAACCGTAGCCAGTTCCCGCCCGCTGGCGACTTCGTTGAGTTTGATCTGATGTCCGCCCGGCGCAAAAGCCAACGTGCGCCCGTCGGAACTGAAGGCCACCGAGCCTCCCCCCATCGCCGCCAAAAGTGACTGAAACTTCACTGAACTGATCTGCTGTCCCGTGCCAACGCTCATCACATTTACGTTCGATTGCGGCGTCATGCCGCCGAAGC
>CAZXHW010001032.1:0-2723 GCA_964639915.1 uncultured Heliomicrobium sp. | reverse complement strand
AAAGAACAAATGCTTCCAATTGTACCTGCGCTACAACGGCAAGCATCACGAACGAATCCTGGCCGCGATGCGGAAAGAGTATCCGTGGTTTTCAGCCTCGCGAATTACGGCCTGGGCAACGGAGCTTGGCTGGGATGAAGCGCTAAAGATTTCGATTGAAACGCAAAAGCGCATCTCGCTGACCAGCGCCGAAGTTTTACACAACGAAATTGAAGAGATGCGGAAGCGCCTCTTCGATGAACTGAAAAGGACGGGCGAGTTTGACAAAGAAAAATATCAACTCTACCGAGACTACGCCCGCCTTTCTCAGGAACAACTGGTCAAAGTAACAAACGCACGCGACACGCTTGGAGCCTTCGTCGCTTTCTGGGAACGCCTGCTGGGGTGGCTGCCAGATTACTCAGCGCACGCGGCTGCGGCTTTGTTACAGGTTGAAGAGCCAGTTTTGAAACGCGCAGCAGAGGAATATGCCGAAAGCGAAGCAGAGACGACTGGGAACTGAGGAACATCTGCAACGCGCCCGCGCAGCAGGCGAAGCCGCACGGAAGAAACTCGGCCTAACGCAGGCACAACAAGACGATCCTGAAATCGCACAACGCCCGCTGCCCTGGTGGCGAGAACGTTGGAGCGATCCGGCAATACGCCGAACGTTCATTGAAACTTTCATCAAGGTCCGCGACCCCCGAAAGAAAAAGAAGCTGGTGCCGCTGATCTTCAATGACATGCAGGCTGCTTTGCACGAACGCAGAACAGGCCGTGATGTTTGTTTGAAGATGCGGCGCGGCGGAATGACAACCTTTTGGCTGGCGCAATACTTCGCTGATGCCGTGGTGCTGTCCGGCCAATCCATTCGGATTGTTCCGCACACGCCGAAAGCGGAAAAGAAGCTGTTCGCCGATCTGAAGATCATGTACCGCGAACTGCCCGCCCACATTCGGCCAGCCTACAAGTATTTTTCGCTGGAACTGATCGAGTTTTACGACACGGTCAAAGGCACGGTGGACAGCCGCATTGATACCCAATCGGTTCAGCCTGGGCACGAAGACTCAGGACGATCCGAAGGCTTCACGCATTTGCTGCTGACTGAAATTCCGTTTTGGCGTGGCGATGCGAAAACCGCAGTGCTGGCATTACTGGAAGCTGCCGAATATGGCCAGGTTGTTGAAGAGTCTACCGCGCAAGGCGTTGAACTTTTTCATCAGACTTACCATCAGGGCAAAAAGAAAGAAGGCGGTTGGACTTCGCATTTCTTTCCGTGGTGGTGGCGGCGTGATCTTCGGCAAGCTGGTGCGCAGTTCTACCTCATCAAAAATCAAGTTTACTTGCTTAGGCAGGGCGAAACCTTTCCGAAAGCAACTGAGCCAAACTTTGATTCAGCGAAGGCAGCGCAGTTCGTTGCGCAAGCTCGACTGACAAAGCGCGAAAGAGCTATCGCGCAACTGATCTTTCGTTACCTGCGAAACCGGGGCGAACTGAACGGCTGCGGTTTTGATTGGGTTGATGCCGAAGTTGCTGAGTATATCGCTTGGCGGCGGACAAAGGTTCAACAGGTCGGAGAGCGTAACTTCTTAGTTGAGTTCCCTGAAAACGACAGGGAATGTTTTGAACAGACCGGGCGCGCAGTCATCAGCGAACAGCATTTGAAGGTGACTTGTTCGCCTGCTGAAGCGGTCGAAGGCCACGCTTATTTGGTATCTGCCGACGTTTCGCTTGGCCTGGCTGATGGCGATCCGGCTGCAATTCAAGTCATTGATCTGCACACCGGGCGGCAATGTTACGAAGAGGAAATTTGGCTATCGCCTGATTTGCTGGCCGAAAAGCTGGCTGAACTCAGCGACCGGTACAACTGGGCGGCGATTGTTGTCGAACGGAATGGCCCCGGCATCGCCACGATCCTGAAGCTTATTTCGTTGGGTTACGAAGAGCGGCTTTACAAACACCTTGATGCGAAGTTGCGACGGAAACTTGAGCAAGGCGATTTGACAAACGAAGAGGCACGCGAAGAGGCGCAGTACGGTTTCCCCACATCAGCGGAAAACAAATCGCTGATGGGCTTGCGGCTTGAGGAAGCAATTCGCTGTGGCTACCTGGGATTGTCCAGCCAGCAGTTTTGCGAACAGGCAAAAACGGTTGTTTGGAAAGATGACAAGAGTTGGGCGGCGCTGGCCGGGTATCACGATGATCTTTTCGTCGCGCTGGCCATCGGTAATTTCGTGATGCGTTACGAAGCCGACATGCTCCCCGTTTTTGTGGGGATCGAACCGGAAGCTGGCGAGTTTGGGTAATACCGGATTTCGCGTTTAGAAGGCCGTGGTTGATTTGGTGGGTGTAATGAGCGCAGGGCGGAACCCTGACACCGTTTCGGAACGCTTTGGAACGCCTTTAATCGGGTTTGTAGCAGTCGGTCGGAGTCAAAAAAGTAGATGACAGTCTGGCAAGAAGCAAAAAACTGGTTTTTGAGTTCCCTGAAACGGTATCAGGGCTTGGAATTGCCAGATGAGGGGCGGTCGAGTGTTGAAGACGTACCGACGCTGGGCAACCGGCTTGGCAAAGCTCTTTCTCAATTTGGCGGCTTGCAGCCCGAAATCAGTTTTGAAGCTCTGGCGCTGCTGAAATGCTGGATGGTTTACAACCCGCTGATGTCTCAGTTTGTCCAGAACATTACCAACCTGGGCAACACCGGGCATCAGGTTGTGATTGAAGCGGCGAACTCCACACAAGCG
>CAZXHW010001031.1:0-2731 GCA_964639915.1 uncultured Heliomicrobium sp. | reverse complement strand
GGAGCGATCATCGGCTACCTGGGCGGATTGCATTTCTGGTGGCCCAAGATGACAGGCCGTATGTACCCGGAAATCTGGGGTCGCATTTCAGCAGCGATTGTCTTTTTAGGTTTCAACCTGACGTTTTTCCCACAATTCATTGTTGGATATTTGGGAATGCCGCGTCGCTACCACGCCTATGTACCGGAATATCAAGTATGGCACGTGCTTTCGACCGCAGGAGCTTCATTGTTGGCAATTGGATTCATTATGCCCGTTGTCTACCTGCTCTGGTCGCTGAAGTATGGTGAAAAAGTTGGCGACAATCCGTGGATGGCCGCCGGGTTGGAATGGGAAACGTCGTCGCCGCCGCCCACTGAAAACTTCACGTATCAGCCGGTGATCAACCACGACGCCTACGAATTCGAAAACGTCAAAGAGATCAAAGAGGCAGCGACCAAAGAAGCAGGATTGCAAACAGCTTAAAGAGTTGGCAGTTCGCGGTTCACGGTTCGCGGCAAATAGTTCAGCGGACTGTGAACTGCCAACTGTGAACTGCGAACTAACAGGAGAATTATCTTGGCAGACCACGCAGCACACGTTCCCGGACTGGCGCATCATTTCGTCAGCATGAAGCAGCAGAAAGAGGCCGGAACTATCGGCATGTGGCTCTTTCTATTGACGGAAATCATGTTTTTTGGCGGGTTGTTTCTGGCCTACACGATTTACCGCGCCAAGTATCCGGATGGCTTTTTACAAGGCAGTCACTTACTGAGCGTCCCGCTTGGCGGGTTGAATACTGTTGTGCTGATCGTCAGTAGTTTGACGATGGCGATGGCGGTTTATTATTCGCACCTTGGCGAGCGCAAAAAGCTGCTTGGGTTTCTGGCGTTGACGCTGGTGCTCGGCTCTGTCTTTTTGGTGGTCAAATACTTCGAATACAAAGAAAAATTTGAGCATCATCTGTTTCCGGCGTACTGGTTTTATCATCAGGCACCAGATCATCAGCCAGCCCAATATCATGGACACGTGCAGGTGTTTCTGTGGATTTACTTCATGATGACGGGGCTGCACGCGTTGCACATGATTATCGGGATTGGTTTGTTGCTGGTGATTATGTATATGGCTTCCAAAGGGAAGTTTACGAAGGATTACAATTCGCCGGTAGAACTTTTCGGTTTGTACTGGCACTTCGTTGATATCGTCTGGATTTTCCTTTTCCCGTTGCTTTACTTGACCGGATTCCACGTCAGCAACGGCGGACACTGATAAATTTTAGAGAGGGTTTCAGGAGCTTATGGCGGAACATACTTCCGAACATCATATTGTCCCGTTGAAGTATTACTTCGGCGTTTTTGGTTTGTTGATGGTTTTGACGGCATTGACGGTATATGTCGCTCAGTTTGACCTGGAAAAATACTGGGGACCATTGAATATCATCGTTGCGCTGACAGTTGCCGTGGTCAAAGCAACTGCTGTCGTGTTGATTTTTATGCACGTGCGCTGGAGTTCAAAATTGACGCAAGTCATTATCATCGCCGGAATGTTCTGGTTGGCGATTCTGTTGATTATGACGATGGGCGATTATCTGGTTCGTGGCGGCTGGGGGGTTTTAGGTCTTCAACCGCGATGACAATGTGTGTGTAAATTGTGAGAACGCATCCCTTCGCGCCGTCTGAGTCGGTCAACACTGACTTAGACGGCGCTTTTGTTTTTGTACGATGACTACTTTGCAAGGAACTTTGCTGTTTGGTTCTGCTGTCGTCGCCGGAGCAATCAATTCGGTTGCTGGTGGCGGCACTCTGGTCAGCTTTCCGACGCTGGTTTGGACTGGCGTGCCACCGATCATCGCCAATGCAACCAATACGTTGGCGATGACTCCGGGAGCGGCTAGCAGCTCGATTGGATATCGCCGCGAGCTGGCAAATGTTCCGCGCAAATACCTAGTGCTCCTGGTTCCCAGCTTGATCGGCAGTCTGGTCGGCGGGTATTTGTTGAAAAAAACTCCGCCAGGCCTTTTTGCTGTGTTAGTCCCTTACTTGATCCTGTTTGCCACAATCCTGTTTATGTTGCAGGGGCAGGTGCGGCGCTGGATGAATGTCGGCGATAGTAGCGAAGAGGAAGCAACGACCGGTTGGATGATCGGCGCTTGTTGTTATCACTTTCGCGTCGCGGTTTACGGCGGCTACTTCGGAGCAGGTATAGGGATTCTGATGCTGGCCGCTTTGGGAATGCTGGGGATGCATGACATTCACCAGATGAACGGGCTGAAAAACATTTTTGGCGCATTAACCAACGGAGCCGCCGCCGTCTATTTCGTGTTTGTGGGGTTAATCAATTGGCCTGCCGCATTGCTGATGTCCGTTGGAGCAATCGCTGGCGGCTATGGCGGCGCTGGCATTGCGCGACGGCTGGGGCAGAAAACCATTCGCCGCTTGGTAATTGCAATTGGTTTTGGGATGGCAATCTCTCTGTTTTTCAAAAGGTGAATCGGAATGGCGATCGTCGCGATCCTGGCAATGTACGCAAGCTTCCTGCTGGTCGGCTGGCTGGCTGCGCGCAAAGTCAAAGAAGGCACGCCGGCTGATTTGCTGCTTGCTGGCCGTTCGATGCCGGTTTGGATTGCCACGCTGACGATGACGGCGACCTGGGTGGATGGCGGGTATCTTCTAGGAACCGCTGAAGGCGCTTACAAATCCTCGCTTTCATTGGGAATTCAGGGCGGTTTGTGTTTTGGAATCAGCCTGATCCT
>CAZXHW010001030.1:0-2731 GCA_964639915.1 uncultured Heliomicrobium sp. | reverse complement strand
CGCGCGAATGTCCGTGTTTGCGCCGACCGGACGTTTGACGCCGCGTTGATCCGTGGCCGGAGCGCCCGTGTTGCTGCCCGCGTTGATGGCCGGACTGCCGGATTGTGGAAGATGCGTTTTAGTTGGGCCGCCGTTGTCAGCCAGCGCCGCCAGCAACGGATTGGTGAAGGTCAGATCGCCCGGGCCGGTCAGGAAGCCGCCGCCGTTGTCGCTGGCCTAGTTGTTGCCCAACGAGGTAAATCCGGATGAAATGCTTTGTAACGGCGCTCCTGACAGGAGCGTGTTCTTGAGCAGGTAGTTCGCGCCGCTACCTGTAGAATTGAGGAAATTGACGGGGGAGCTACTGACGACGGTGCAATTGGTCATGACCATCGTAGCGACACCTGAGGCAGAAAAATTTTGAATGTTGCCACTGTTGGAAATTGTGCAGTTGTTCAGTTTCACATCACCATCCTGGCTCTTAATTCCGTCTCCGGTATGACCAGTGATCGTCGAATTGTTTATGGTCAGCGATCCAAGGGCGTTCCCAATGCCCGCAACTGCCATTGCCGAATTGTTCGAGATTGTCGAATTGTTAATCGTCAAACCGGAAGAGGGAAACAGACTGGCAATTCCCCCGCTAGACCCCCCGCTCATATTTCCGGTGATTACGCAGTTGTTCACCGTCAGCCCGCCATTGTTCAAGATGCCGCCGCCGTCCTGTCCGCTCGCGGCTTTGCCATTGGTGATGGTCAGATTTGTGATGCCGACCTGTGCGCCTGAATTGACATGAAAGACGCGATTGACGCCGCCGCCATTCACAATCGTGCTGGCGGCACCCGCGCCCTGAAAGTTGATGCTACTGCCGACGACCAGATTGCTTTCAGGGTACGTTCCGCTGGCGATCACCAGATCATCGCCCGTCGCTGCGATTGCAATGCCGTGCGCAATCGTTTTGACCGCCAAAGCCAAGGTCGCTCCGCTGTTGGCGTCGTTGCCGGTCGTGGCATTGACGAATTTCGGGCGCACTTCATACGCGCCGATGTCATAGACCGCCGCGCCAAAGCCATTGCCATCCACGCCGCGCGCGAAACCGCGTTGGTCATTGGTGGGAGCGCCTACGTTCGTGCCCGCATCCACCGCCGGACTGGTCGCCAACAAAGCATGCGTTTGCGTCGCGCCGCCGTAATTGCCCAGCGGCAAGAGTTGCGGATCGATGTTGATCTTGTCGCTGGGTTGCGTCAGCAATCCAGCGACATTGTCGCTTGCCAAGTTATTGCCCTGCGAAAAAACGCTGGCGTTCGTTCCTATTTTTGACAGGTTCGGCACGGAGTTGTTGGCCACAATGGTGTTTCTTAAGTAGGTCTCGGCAGTCCCTCCTTGATCAACTGTCGCAATCCCACCTTCGGTCACACCTTTGTTAGCCGTGACGGTACAGTTGACCAAAACCAGGGTCTTAGTGGTACCACCAAAATTTATGTTGACTATTCCACCAGTAAAGACATTGGAGGTATTTCCGCTGATCGTGCTGTTGAACAATTCGGCATATCCCGAATTGTATAACCCTGGGCCATCGAAATTGGCGGTATTACCGGTGATCGTGCTACCAAAAACGCCCAGCGAGCCAACGTTAATAATGCCACCTCCGCCATTGGCCAGATTGCCAGTGATGGCGCAGTTGGTGATGGTCAACACTCCGCTGTTGTAGATTCCGCCACCTTCGCTGGCGGGGACGCTGCCATTCGAAATCGTCAGCCCTGTCAGGTCTACACTGACGCCACTATTGATCTGGAAAATGCGGTAATCCCCGCCCGTGTTGCGGCGCACCGTCAGCAGGTTCGCACCGGGGCCGGTGATGGTCAGATTCTCTGAAATGGCGGGCAGCGCAATCGTCAGATTGATCGTGCCGTTGACGCTGAGCGTGATGGTGTCCGCGCCACTGCCCGCCGCACAATCTGTTGAGCCAGCTTGACTGTTGACGTTAGCGTTGATCATGGCTTCGCGCAGGGTGCATTGGCCGTTGGCGGCCGGAGAGCCATCCGCCAGACTGTTGACGGTAATAGTCGCCGCCGGGCCATTGGGCACTGTTGCGGCTTGGGCGCCGAGGTTTTCCACCGCAGGCGGCATGGGCCGGATTCGGATCGGTTCTTGCGCTGATTGAGTGACGGGGTCTTGTTCTGATTGCGCGTGCGCCGACCAGCGCTGCACTGAAAGGGCCAGCGCCAGACCGACGAGGACAAGACAGGGGATTGCGACACGAAGGATTTTCCGGCTTTTCAGCATGGGACTTATCTCCTGGGTAAGGTGTGATTCTGTTGATGAGCCGACTCGTAAAACAGACAAGCTCAGCGGTCAGGTTCGGCCAGAGATAGGCCAACCGATAAGGAGGTCGTAGTAACCCTCCGACTTGTAAGGCGAAATCAAAATCCGATTCCCGCCAAGCTGAATGGAAGTTTTGGACTATTTTTGAGTTTATGAAGGGATATGAACTGAGGTGACGCGTTGCGGGCCAATTCACTGCTCCAATCTCTGCCGATGGAATTTTCCGAACCCGATTCAAAAAAGAGGGCGCAAACTTCGCGCCCTCTGCTCTCCTGTCCAGGTTGTTGTGATATTCCAGCCGAACTTTATGGCGCGAAGTACCCCGATACGTCCAGCACCAAGTCCGTGGTGGTGGATGCGTACAACTTGAAGGTTCCGTCCACTCCAAACCCTACCGTGTAATAGCGGTTGAAGTTCCTGCCAGGCTGGA
>CAZXHW010001029.1:0-2737 GCA_964639915.1 uncultured Heliomicrobium sp. | reverse complement strand
AAACCATCAGCGATCCGTTCCGTACAGCGCTCAGCCACGCGGCCATTGGCGAATTGCGACTGACGCAACGGCGGCCCGAATCGGCCCGCGCTCATCTGGAAGAAGCTCGCGCCGCTTTCGCCAAGCTGGGAGCAATGCCCGAACTTCGTCGCGTCGAAGCCAAATTGATGACCACCACGCTTTCGGATGTGCAACCGGCGATGACTTCGGTTTTGCCTGTCATGGGTGGCACTGCAAAATTGTCGCTGGCGCATCAGAACTTGACGGGCAGTTTACAAACCAAATCCTTGACCGGCCTTCAGCGCGTTCTGGTTGCTGTCGCCAACGAAGAATTAGCCGCGATTTTGCAGCGAGGCTTGGAAGTTGAAAACTACTTAGTCGAACGCGCGCTGGACGGCCGCGAAGCGTTTGAACGCGCCACCAATCAACGGCAGGCATATCAGCTTTTGTTGCTAGACGCATTGCTGGAGCACAAATCGGGCTTCGATCTTTGCCGCGAACTTCGCAAAGAGAAACGCGAAACGCCAGTAATCTTGCTCGGCGGGCGTCAAGGCGTCGAAGACAAAATCGAAGCTTTGCAATCCGGCGCTGACGATTTTCTGAGCAAGCGGAATTTGGTTTTTGAAGAATTGCTGGCAAAAGTTGAAGCTTTACTTCGTTAGTTCACGGTTCACAGTTCGCGGTTCACAGTTTTTCGGAGGTGTGATGGCGACGAAGATTTATAGTGATTTGATTGTCTGGCAGCGAGCGATGGATTTGGTCGAACAGGTTTATTTGGCGAGCAAATCGTTTCCGAAAGAAGAAACTTACGGGCTGTGTTCGCAACTCAGAAGGGCTTGTGTTTCGATTCCATCAAACATCGCAGAAGGGCAGGGAAGAAATTCAGCGAAAGAGTTTCTGCACTTTCTTTCGATTGCCTATGGCTCTCTTCGTGAAGCTGAAACACAAATTTTGATAGCTGGGCGGCTTGCTTATCTAGAACAAAAACAAGTCACGGCTCTAATGGAACTTGCAGGTGAGGTCGGCAGACTGCTCAACGGCCTATCAAAATCTTTGTCTTTAAACTGAGAGTTTCAAATGACAAACTGCAAACTGTGAACCGCGAACTGCCAACTATTCAGAGAATTTATGCGAATCATTATTATCGGAGCAGGAAGAGTCGGGTTGGGCGCGTTGGGCGTCGCGCTGAACATGCAAGGGCACGAAGTTGTGTTTGCGGCTCGAAGGCTGGAAATCGTCAATTCCATCAACCGATTTGGGTTCGACGTAGTGACCAAAGGCGCAGTGGAAACGACTGCCGAAGTCCGTGGCGTTCGCGCCGTCACTATGCCCGGCGAAGCCTTTGTTCGATAAGTCGCTGCTGCCGATCAAATCTACACTTCCGTCCGTCCGGACAATTTGCCTGAAATCGCAAATGCGCTGGCCGAAGCGATTTTGTATCGCATTAAATCGGACGTGAAACGCCCGCTGGATATTTTTTGCTGCGAGAATTTGAAAAACGCCGGGTCGCAGCTTGAACGGCTGGTGTTTGCGGGCATCCCGTTTCAGTTTGCACAGGGAGTCGAAGATTGGGTTGGGTTCAACGCGGCGATTTCCGACCGCATTGTTTCCGGCCAGGAAACGGACAAAATCGGGCGTCAGGTGATTACCGCCGACGCGACAGGCGATGTGCTGTTTGACACTTTACAAGTCAAAGGCGATTTTGACGTTTTGCCGCCATTCAAAGGTGTAGATAATTTTCCGGCTAGCATTGAGGAAAAGCTGTACATTTTGAACTGCGGCCACGCTGTGTGCGCATATCTCGGTTATCAGAAAGGATACAAATACATTCACGAAGCGATGGCAGATGAGGCGATCAACCGAGCCGTCGTTGGCGCAATGCTGGAAGCGCAAAGCGCATTGTTATCGAAACACGGACGCACGCTGCATTACGGCAACCTGATCAATGAAATCCTGGCCAGTTTTTCCAACGCAGCATTGATGGACACCATTGCCCGCGTAGGGCGCGATCCCATCCGCAAACTGCAAGCCGACGACCGGCTGATCGGCCCGGTCAAACTGGCGTATCGGTACAGCATTGAGCCGACCTATTTGATCCAGGGCTGCGCCGCCGCGCTTAACTTCGCCGGGGAAGGTGACGCCCAATCCACAGAGCTTCAAAAGTTGGTCAAGGAACGAGGACCGGAACACGCGCTGGATTTTGTTTCGCAGCTTCGCCCGTGGAACCCGGTTTCCAAGTTGATTCGCGAGGAAATGCAGCGGCAAGCTCACAATTGAGATTTGGATCATCAGAAGAAACATTGACGCCTAGGCCTTGTCTGAATACCATCCGCCCGCCACCCCAAATTCTTCAGGCAGCTTTTAAACAATCAGCGTTACATTTTCCAGGAGGTTTGACTTATGAAATCAGTCAGATTGGCAAGTTTCTTGGTGATTTGTTTAATCCTCGTTGGGGCAAATAAGGGCGTCGGCCAGGAACGTAACCAAAGCGGCAAGTTGGAAATCTTGCCAAGCGCCGGATTTGAGGTGAGCTATGCCCGGTTGGGAGAAGGTAAAGACCCGCATTTGCAATACAAAGTTGTGAACAACTCAAACGCTGATGTGCCCAAAGTGACGGTTGAGATGGTTGTTTATGGCGCAGGGAACAAGGTGCTTGGTGGGATGCGTTGGAATTTACGGGTTGATTTGAAAACCGGAGCAAGCACGCATGGGATTCTGGCAACGGACGCCCGATTCA
>CAZXHW010001028.1:0-2739 GCA_964639915.1 uncultured Heliomicrobium sp. | reverse complement strand
TGCAATGTCTCTGTCTTTGGCTTTGACGCGCAATGTGCTGAAAACCTACCAACACTGGAAACCACAAGTTCTGCACGACCTGCACGAATCGGTGGCATATTTGTACGACAACACAGTTGGAGCCGAACCCTACAACGCATGGCTTGATCCGATTTTGACGAACGAATGGCATTTCATCGGTTGGAACAACGTCGGCGAAATGACCAAATTCGGCATGCCCGGCGTGTTCACATACGGAACGTTCGACACCTGGTCGCCCAGCTATTTGATGTTTATTGCCGCTTCGCACAATGGCATCAGCCGTTTGTACGAAACCTTTGGCAACGGCGGAGCCGACACCATTGAACGCACGCTGTCACCAAGCGAATATCAGCGCACCTGGTACAAACAGAATCCACCCCTGCCCAAAACTATCTGGTCCCAACGCAACAACAACAACTATCAACAGACGGGCATTCTGGTTTCGCTGGCACAGTTCGCTTCGAACCGGCAGTACTTCCTGCGAAACTTTTACCTGAAAAGCAAAAACTCAATTCTGAAGCCGACGGTTTCCGGTCCTGCGGCGTACATTTTTCCGGGCGATGATCCGCGCCCGGGCGGACAGGCAGAATTGCTGCGATTGCTGCAACTGCAAGGTTGTGAAGTTCACAAGGCGACTGCGCCCTTCACCGTTGCAGTGCCCGGCAAGAAACGGCCGCAAACGCCGGTTGCCGCTTCAGGCGAAGCTGGCGGCCCAAGCGGCAGTGGCCCAAATGTAGGCGATGGCAGAGCCAGCAGTCAGGAAGCAAACACGCGAACTTTCCCTGCGGGAACGTACTTGGTGCGAATGGATCAACCGTACAGCCGCATCGCTGACATGATGCTGGATTACCAATACTGGTCGCCGAATGATCCGCAGCGGAATATTTACGACGACACGGCCTGGACGTTTGGCGAACTCGGCAATGTGCAAGTCGTTCGCGTGACAGACGTGAAAGCCCTGGAAGCGACGATGGAAAAAGTCAGCGGTGATGTGAAAGCCGCAGGCGGAGTCAACGGCACTGGCTCGGTGTTTCTGGTTAATCACAATGCCGACAATTCGCTGGTCACGCTGCGTTACAGATTCAAGGACGCGCAGTTTGAAGCCGCCGAAGAATCCTTTGACGCTGCCGGGACGAAATTCAATCGCGGTTCGCTGGTGATTCGCGGCGTCAGTCAGAACGAACTGAATGCCGCCGCGACCGAACTGGGATTGAAAGTGTATGCCACGGACGCTGCGCCTTCGGTCAAAACGCATCCAGTCAAAGCCGCTCGCATTGCGATCATGCACACCTGGCTGAGCACGCAGGACGAAGGCTGGTGGCGATTGGAATTCGACAAATACAAAGTTCCTTTTGATTACATCAGCACTCAGGATGTTGCGCAGAATCCAACCTTACGGGCGAAATACGACGTGATCGTCTTCGCTCCCGTGGGCCGCTCGAACCCACAGCAAATCGTCAGCGGTATGCCGATGTTTGGCAATCCGTTGCCGTGGAAGAAAACGGATTTGACGCCGAATCTGGGTCGCACGGATGAAACCGAAGACATGCGTCCGGGTTTGGGCTGGATGGGTTTGCAGCATTTGCAGATGTTTGTTCAGCAAGGCGGATTGCTGATCACGGCCAACGACACGGCGAATTTTGCCATTTCGTTCAACTTCACCAACGGAGTTTCTACTTCCGCGCCACAACGCTTGCGAGCGCCGGGCACCGTTGTGCGCTCGAAGATGGTAGATGCCGCGAGCCCAATTGCTTATGGCTATAAAGACAATCTGGCGATTTTCTATTCCAGTGGCCCGCTTTTTGGCTTGAGCAATTCTGTTGGGGGGCGAGGCGGACGCCGCTCCGGTGGCGAAGGCGCTGACCGGTTAACTGGACGCGGTTCGCCGGACGATCCTGATGTTGTTCAAAACCGCGCGCCTGATGCGCTTCCCGAAGCAGGTGTTCGTTCTGAAATGTGGGAAGTCCCAGCGGTGACGACGGAACAGCTTCGCAATGCCGTCGGGTTGATTCCGCCCGATGCCCGGCCTCGCGTCGTGTTGCGTTACGCCGACGCGCGCGATTTGCTGGTTTCAGGCTTGCTGGAAGCAGGAACCGAACTGGCCCAACGCGCTGCCGTTGTTGATGTTCCTGTTGGCAAAGGTCACGTTGTGCTGTTTTCCAACAATCCATTTTGGAGAGCGGAAACGCAAGGCAGTTACTTTCTTGTGTTCAACGCGATCATGAATTTCGATCAGTTGAATGCGGGCAGAAAGCTGGCAGAGAAATAACGGAATTCAATAAAGCGCGAGTTGCGGGGAATGAAACTGCGACTCTTTTCAAAAGCTCTGGCACGGTGATTCCATCACTGAAATTGCCAGAGCTTTTCTATTACATCTGGCTGTGAGATGGGGCGGCCATCTTCAAGTGAAATAAGGGCTTATGATTTGCTGATGCGAAGCTGAAATGTCTAGCGTATCGAAGCAGGTCAAAAAAATCGTCTTCCTACAGGACAGGGGATCATCATGAAGCAGGTCAAAACCGTTCTAGCCATTTTTGCGATTGTCTTAATTATTGGTGGAGTGGCTGTCAGTCAAAGTAGATCGCGATCAAGGGGCAGGACTACCCGTGCAGCAGCAGCCCCTGCACCAACACCGGCTCCGATTAAACGTCCGGTTACGATTAGCTTAAAGCAAGGCGATTCCATACAGGGATATTTTCTGAGTGCCGACGCGGACAC
>CAZXHW010001027.1:0-2745 GCA_964639915.1 uncultured Heliomicrobium sp. | reverse complement strand
AAAGCCTGTGTCGGTGCGGGGTTCGTCGCTGATCTGTTTTGGCTGCCGCGAAGTCAAATACAGCGCCAACCGTGCCGGGTCGGTTGAAATCACCAGCCAGCGGCCATCGCGCAAACGGAAATCCAGTGCGACATCCGTGGTGTTGAGTTGAACGATTTTGCCGAGTCTGTGACCGGCGAGCAGCGGCTCAAGCTCTCTAACAATGGCTTGGAGCAGGAAAAGGTCCATTGGATTTAGCGGAATCAGTTGACGCTCAGTTCGATCTCACTCTTTCAAGCAACATCGTACCGGAGATGATATCGGGCAGGCTTCGGTGCTGCGGGTTCGACTGGATAATCAGAAAGTTGATCGGCGGAAGAAACGAAACAACCGTCGCGGCAAAGGCGCGCAGCAGCTTTTGCGCAAAGCTGACCGGTTTTTCTCTGTTTGTGGCATTGACCAGGCGCAAACGCAGAAACGCCATTCCGGTTGTCCGATTGGCGATGGTCAGCGTCAGCAGTTGGTAACAAAACATCAACGCCGATAGCAATAAAACCATCATTGCGAAAGATTCGTAGCCAACCGATGTATTCAAAACAGCATAAGGCCCAAAAATCGGAAGATAAGCCATCGCGACGATTTCAAAATCGCAGGCTCCGGCCAGCGTGCGCCCCCACAAAGTCGCTTTGCGCGGTTTCAACGATTGCGCTGCGCCGGGTGCAGAACTGGTCAAGTCGCTGACAGATGGTGCCAGGCCTATGACCTGCGTTTCGACATGATTACGTGGCGGTTGCACCAACGAACCCGATGGAGTTCTTTGCGGCAATGGTTGCGAAGGTGATTGCTGATGCAGCGGCCCAGACGGCTTTTTGATCTCGCCCGTCGTCCTGATTTTCGGTAGAGGGCTAAGCGCACCCGAACCGGTTTTGGATGTTGGCGCGGTCAGCGAGCCTGAACCCGTTTTCGACGTAGGAACGGTCAGTGAACCTGAACCGGGTTTCGTTTCAACAATCGTTGCTGGTTTTACTTCGATTCGTGTTTCAGCCGGTGGTGGCGGCGTTTGTGTAAGTTCAGGTTTAAGCGCCGGTTCTGTTCTGTTTACAGGCTGCGCCAAAGGTTTTCGCGCCAGAAGTGGATTGGATGATGTTGTGCTGCGCGGCAGCGGTTTGGAATCCGGTTTCGGCTGCACACGCTGAAACGGATTCGTATCCACTTTGTTTTCGGCTCGCGACGGCGCTTCCTGTTGCTGTCCCTGTGTTGTTTCTGGTTTGGCTTCGCTTTGTTCAGATGCTGGTTGAGACGGCGTTAGGTGCTGTGACCAGCGAATTCGTTTCAGCGCCGATTCAACAATTGGGTTTGGATCAAGCTCTGCTTCGTCCGGTTGTGCGCCTGTTTCGGATGTAGGCTGCGTGCGCCGGTCGCGTACTTCCTTAACCTTGTCTTTCAACTGTGCGCGCCAAGCTGGAAATTGCACTATGCCGGAATCTTCTTCGGAAGAAGACGGGACTGCGGATGATTTCGCGGACGACTTTGGAATCGCGACCTGAGCCATTCGCGGTTTCGGTTCGAAAGGAACAGAAGGAGCAGAAGGTCTTGGCGATAAGTTTGACGACCTTGATTGCGTTGATTTTGATGACGCGGCTGGCAGTGGTTCTGCCTCTGGTTTCGGTGAAATTCTTGGCGAAGGCAACGGTGAAATGCTGCGCGCGGCAGGCGCTTGCGCAAGGTTCCCATTGGTGTGACGCGCGCGCCATTGCCCGACACGGCCTTGCGTGATGTTGTGATTGCATTGCCGGCAAACTACCGATGCTCCGACAAGCTCGTTACCGCAGTTCTCGCACTTCATGTTTAAAACGACTCAACTCGCAATTTGCAGATTTTTTTGTGGCCAATTGCGCCTAAATGCTTGATTGCCTTGCGCGAAAGCGGCGCGATAGTAGCAAATGGCTTTCAGTACGGCAAGAAATTGGGCGCACTCAACTTGGCCGACTGACATTCCCTGGGCGGTCACTTATAATCCCGGCCACTTTTCACCATACAATTCTTGAATCGGACACAACACAATGATCGAAGACAAACTAAAACGACTGAAAGAAAAAAATGCGGCGGCTGAAGCTGGCGGCGGAGCAGATCGCACAGCCCGCCAACATGCCGAAGGCAAGATGACTGCGCGCGAACGCGTGGAGTTTTTGCTGGACGACGGCTCGTTCGAAGAGTTCGACAAACTGGTCACGCATCGCTGCCAGGATTTCGGAATGGAAACGCAGCAAATTCCTGGGGACGGGTTTGTTACGGGACACGGGCTGATTGACGGACGAGAAGTTTTTGTTTTCGCCCAGGACTTCACGGTCTTCGGCGGATCGTTGTCTGAAACCAACGCCCAAAAAGTCTGCAAAATTATGGACATGGCGATGAAAGTCGGCGTGCCTGTGATTGGCCTTAACGATTCCGGCGGAGCGCGAATTCAGGAAGGTGTCGTCAGCCTGGGCGGTTATGCAGACATTTTTTTGCGTAACACGCTGGCGTCCGGTGTCGTGCCGCAGATTTCCGCGATTATGGGGCCGTGCGCTGGCGGAGCGGTTTATTCGCCAGCAATCACGGATTTCACAGTGATGGTCAAAGACAGCAGCTACATGTTCATCACTGGCCCGGACGTCATCAAAACTGTCACCCACGAAGACGTGACCAAAGAACAACTGGGCGGCGCGATGACGCACAATTCGACCAGCGGCGTGGCGCATTTTGCGGCGGAAAATGAAGAAGATT
>CAZXHW010001026.1:2118-2752 GCA_964639915.1 uncultured Heliomicrobium sp. | reverse complement strand
GCCACAGGAACCTCCTGCGATCTGCGGCAGCGGAGTTCCGGCTAAAATCGGAGTTCCCAGCGCCGTGCAGGCCGTTTGCATCGGTCGCGTATCCAGCAAGCGCACCGGCACAGCCAACGGATAAAATTGCAATCCACTGCCGCTGCCGCACGTCGAACCGGCACAAGTGGCATTGCCAGTGATATTGATGGTATCAACGCGCCACCCGGAAGCTGCCGTGTTGCAGTCGCCACCAGAAACCCATTGCAATTGAATATTCTGCCCTGCGGCGGAAGCCGGAAGTTGTATCACCGTCGTTACGTAACCACCGGAATCTCCTGTCCAGGCATTGCGTCTTGGATACCCGTGGGTGCAGCCCGTGACGCTGAATGGCAACACTTCATTATAGCCATTCGAGATAAACGATCCGCCTGCGTTCAGAATGTCCGTAAAGGCTCCTGCTCCGATTTTGATTTCGATCGCACCGCCGTCAAAACTTTCCTCGAAATCGTAGCGATGGCGGAAGGTCAATCGCGCTCCGGAAACGGTGATCGGGATACTCGGCGAAACCAGCCGACTCGTCCCGGGACCGGACGGGTCTGTCGTGAAGGCAGCATTCGGAGCCGTGTCAGGTGTCGTCGCAGATGTAACCCAG
>CAZXHW010001026.1:0-2108 GCA_964639915.1 uncultured Heliomicrobium sp. | reverse complement strand
CAAGTCCCGCTGGTAGAAGTCGTCCAACAGGCCGGCAAAGCCGGAGCCGTGACGCCATCGAAGTTTTGCGTAAACGTAGTCACCAATTGGCCAACGGTAATTGTAAACGTGCGTGTGACGGCGCCAAAACTACTGTTGATGTTTACGGTGATCGTCAACACACTGCCGCAGACGGCATTGCTGGGAACGTTGTAACTGATGGATTGCGTTCCTGATGCGCCTGCATTGATGGTTCCGTAATTGCCCGTGCCGCCGTTCACGACCGATGCAGTCACGGTGGTGGCATTGGTGTCGAACGAAGGATTGCTGATTGGCACGCTCAGGGTGATTGTTTCGCCCGGATCGGCAAATCCGTTGTTATTGCAACTACCATCCGTAAAGGTCACATTACCCAGCGCCAAGTTTGGCAGATCAAACGATTCCGTGACATTCACGCCGCCGTTGATTTTGGCGCTGAAACCCATTCCGCGCGTTGCGAAACCGGCCCAGATGTCCGCTTCGTCTTCGCCATTGAAGCCTGCGCGGTCAGCCAGAATGATTGCGTTGCGCGCATCCAGCAACGTCGGATTGACCGGATCAAGCTTCATGCCGTCTGTAACGATTTGAAGCGCCCGTGCATTGCCTGCCGCATAGCCCAGCCGCGTGATGATCCGCGCGCGAACTTCCAGCAAGGCCATACACCAGACTTCGCCTACGTTATGCACTTCTTCGGCAATGCCTGTGAATGCTGGCGGAAATGCGCCATCGGTCAAATTGATCTTTGTCGGATCAATATCCGCAAAAGTCAGCGGGTTATGTGGTTTACCGTTGGCACCCAGATTGGTTTTGACCGCGTACGGAAACCGGCGGATGCCGTAGTAATAGTTGTCCGTAAAGCCTGGATCAATTGCGAGCGTCGCGTATCCGGCGGCGGCGTAAACGCCATTCACATCTTCAGACGCCGTCGAAAGCAATGCGCGCGCATAAAAATCCGACCAGCCTTCGCCCATTCCTCCGGATTGATCGCTGTTTAGCCCGGCGGCATCAGCGTGCAGGCGGTTGGAAAGTCCGTGGGTCAGTTCGTGAATCACAATGTCGTGGTCAAGACTGCCATCGCGTTGCGGAGTCGGCCCGGTGAAAATGTACATCTGCATGCGCGGCAATTGCCCATCCGGCGGCGTTGCAAAATTGGCGTTGTCGGTGCCCGAAGAATCCTGCGCTTCAGCGCGCACAAAATCGCTGCCTGCTCCGCCACGCATGAAGTTGTCGTTCTGGAAATTTCCGGACGCTTCCGTAAATCCGTATTGATACATTTGGTCGTGGTAGCGGTTGGACCAGAAAAACAGGTCAGTCACGACGCCGTTTCGGAAATTCGCTCCGCTGGGAGCATCCGTACCACTCGGTGGTGGGTTATAGGAAAAATCAAAAACGCGGCTGGGCGAACCAGTGGGGCGACCACCAGCGTCAATACCGTTAGGAGAGGCAAGGTCCAATCCCGCATCCACGTTATTGCCTGTAGTGGTGTTGCCTCCATCCGTAATCCAACCGAGGTTGTCGAACGCTGGAAGCTCGCTGATTAGCGTCTGCAAAGTCCGGCTGATTCCCGGAGCTTGCGTGTTTGACCCCGGCAAAGCAGTCGTCGGCGAAAGCGGAGCGGGACTGTCGTCGTTATAAATTGAGTAACTGGCGGTTTGCGTCTGTTCGTTGGTGATGTTCTTGCGGAAAACAAGGTCGCCTCTTTCCGCATCCACTACGGTGTAATACGCTGGCACGTCCTGCCAGAGCACCATTGACCAGCTCAAATTGACCAATCCAACTCCCAGCGGGAAATAGACTTGCTCCACCTGAATGTCCTGTGCGAACGGACCGCCCGCGAAAATGACTTTGCGCCCGTCCGGAGAAGCAGACCTGCGCTGTAAAGCAAGTGGTTCCAGGTTCACGCCGATGGTTCGTGCCGCAATGGCAACAGCCTGTTCGGCACTGATGGCTGCGGTTGTTTGCAGCAGCTCTTCCCGAACGCCAGCGGCCAGAGTACTGACCGTTCGAACCAATCGTCCATCCGGCGTGACAGAAGCGCGCAACTGTCCGGCAAAAACCGGGATGTCATTGAACTTTTGTTCCAACGTCAC
>CAZXHW010001025.1:0-2757 GCA_964639915.1 uncultured Heliomicrobium sp. | reverse complement strand
GTTCGCCAAACCGAATGAGTGCCTGTTGTTTCGTAGCGGCGTGTAGTGGTGGACTGCCAGACAGAGTGATGTTCGTTGCCGCTGGCCGTGGTCAAATCCAATTGCGCAAGATCAGCCATTGCCGCGCGAATACTTGAATAGCGTTGTTCGCAATCCTTGGCCAGCAGGCAACTGATGATTTCCTGCAACTTGGTTGGCACTTCGGGAACAAACTGCCGTAACGGAGACGGTTCCTTCTCCAGCAACGCGGCAAACACCTCGGCAGTGGACGCGCCCGTAAATGCTGGCTGCCCCGCCAGCAATTCATAAAACACGACTCCCAGACTGAACACATCCGTCCGCGCATCCACCTTCAATCCGCGCGCCTGCTCTGGGGACATGTAGCGCGGCGTTCCCATTACTAGGCCGGACTCTGTGGCTGCGGATGAAGGGACGGAGAGACGAGGAGAAAGAGAGAGGGAGGGATGGGGAGAAGAAGATTCCATTTTCCCTCTGCCCCTCCGTCTCTCTTTCCCTCCTTCGCTTTTTTCTTCTGTCAATTTGGCCAGCCCGAAATCCAACACTTTGACCAGTCCGTCCGGGCGAAGCATGACGTTTTCGGGTTTGATGTCGCGATGCAAAATGCCCGCTTCGTGTGCCTTGTCGAGTGCGGCGGCGATCTGTTTGACGATGGACAGAGCTTCGGGCAGCGGCAATCGTCCGCCTGTAAGCCGCTGGCGCAAGGTCAGGCCTTCGACAAATTCCATGACGATGTAATGCAACTCGCCATTGGTCGTCATGGTCTGGCCAAAATCGTGAATTGTCAGGATGTTCGGATGGTTGAGGGCGCTGGCAGCCTGAGCTTCCCGCTCGAAGCGGCGCAAGCGTTCGGCGTTTTGCGTGAAGGCGGCGGGCAACAGTTTGAGCGCCACCTTACGTTTCAGCCGTGTGTCTTCGGCCAGATAAACTTCGCCCATGCCGCCCACGCCGAGTTTTTGTAGGATCTGATACTGACCCAGCCGCTCTCCTATCAACGAATGTTGCTGAGGCGTGAACATTTGGGCGGCGACTTCCAGCGCAGGCGAATCAATAAAACTGCTCTCCGCTTCGTCCGCCGCCAACAAGGACTCGACTTCGGCACGCAAGCCCTCATCTCCGGCGCAAGCCTGGGAGAGAAATGCCCTGCGCTGGCTCGTATTCAATTCCAGTGCGGCCTGACAAAGACGTGTGATTTCGGCGTAGCGTTCTGGAGTCATTTTGAAGATTCAGTGCGGGAAAGCTCCCGGCGTAACCAGGCTCGTGCGACACGCCAATCGCTGCGAACAGTGCGTTCCGAAACGTGCAAGACCTCTGCAATTTCGGCTTCGCTCAGCCCGCCAAAAAAGCGCAATTCGACAATCTGGCTGTGGCGCGGATTCAGCGTCGAAAGTAGGTTCAGCGCGTCATCCAGGGCAATCAAGTCGGCACTGCGCGTATGCGCAACATCCAGGTCTTGATGGGGATTATCTTCCAAGCCAACGATGGAAATCGCGCCACCGCGTTTCTGACTATCGCGCTGGCGGGCGAAATCCACCAGAATCTGACGCATCAGCCGCGCCGAAACGCCAAAAAAATGCGCTCGATTCTGCCAATCCACCTGCTGCGCATCTACAAGTCGCAAATAGGCTTCATTGACTAGTGCAGAGGTTTGCAGGCTAACGCCTTCCCGCTCCCGCGCCAGATGCCGGTGCGCCAATCGGTGTAATTCCTGATACACCAGCGGCGTCAGCGCTTCCAGCGCCGCTGCATCGCCATCATTCCAGGCGCGCAGCAGGAAGGTGATCTCTTGGGGGAATGCAGGTGTCATTGGTTATGTTCGGAATTGCGGGACGCGTCAAGTATAGCAGAGCCAGCGCCGGACGCCGCAGCCTCTACTGCCCCTTTCCTCAGCCTCCGTTTCTGAAAAATGCCTTTCAGACCACTTTCCAAAAATAATGTGGTCACGCATTTTTTTTCTGCCGGTTTTCCCATTTCTTTCCGCATCTTCCTTATGAGTGGCCAAAACCGTTTGAGCGCGCTGCTCGTCTTGATCCGAACTCCAGAAACAAAGGAAGCTTGCTTATGTCGAAACAAATCGTTGCCCAGCGGGGCCTTACGCGGAAGTTGTGGTGGTTCTTATTGGGAGTTGTAGTGTTGGTCGGCCTAGGCTGGTACGGGCTACAAGCCGTCTACGCTGAGAGCTGGGATACCAAAACTCCCTATCCCTCACCTCAAAACACCGAGCTATTTGGCGATGTCATTAATGGCAAGATCTATGTACTCGGAGGAGAGACTCCCAGACTGGATGTCTATGACCCGGCCACCAACACCTGGGACACGACTCGGGCCGCCCCACCAGCGAGCGCCAGATACGCGGCGGCTGCCACTATCAATGGCAAGCTATATAGGATCGGGGGACTCAATTGCTTCGGTCCGGGCTGCGCCAAAAACACACTCAATGTCTATGACCCGGCCACCAACACTTGGGATACGACCAGGGCTGCCATGCCGACAGCTCGTTATCTTCTGTCAGCCGCTGCTATCGCGGGCAAACTTTACGTGGTTGGAGGAACCAATGGGGACGTCCCTGTAAACGCACTGGAAGTTTATGACCCGGCTACCAATCAATGGACTACCAAAGCCAATATTCCGACGGCTCGCCTTTCTCATAACGCGACCGGTATCAACGGCAAGCTCTATGTGACAGGAGGGAGCAATGGTTTCAACTCTATCAACACCCTGGAAATCTATGATCCAGTC
>CAZXHW010001024.1:0-2760 GCA_964639915.1 uncultured Heliomicrobium sp. | reverse complement strand
GGAATGTGCGGATTGGTTGGGAATACTGCGCTTGTGCGTGAACTGTGCTGGAAAGATTGCAGATCAAAAAAAAGCACAGGCAGAGCAAAGCCGCTGCCTGCGCTTGAAGCGAACGAAAAACATTGGGTGACATTCAGGTTCTCCGAATTGGATTAAGTAGGTTGCTGAAGCATCTTACTCGAATCGCCGCAGAGCCTGAATGCCAGAATCCTCTGTTTACAGAATTGGCGTGAATTTTTGCAGTTGCCAGAATCTGGGGTTTACAGAATTGGCGTGAATTTTTGCAGTTGGATAACTGCGATGCCAGGCTTGCCGCCGCCAATAGGAGTCACAGACGATTGCTTTTTCGTCAGCGTGGCTTCGATGTAATAGGCGTTTTGCTGGAAGTTGATTCTGTTGCTGCCGACAAATGTCGAAGTGCCAACAGTTTGATAATTTGCACTCGGAGTAAAGCTGTCGCTGTTCAGCGTCAAAACCGGCACAGTTGCGCCTGTGTCAATGTTGACTTCGTACAACCGCAACACGACTTGAGCGTTGTCGCCATTGTCACGGATCCTGGCTCGCATTCCCAAATAGGCTCCGTTTTCAAACAATCCGTCGGTCGCCGTGACATTGTATCGAACGGTGCCCGTGACGGTTTCCAACGGCAGCGCAGCGGCAGCCGATAAACGTTCCGCTGGTTCGAATGTGTCGGTTGGCAGCGGCGGCAAAATAAGGTCCGGGAAGCTAATGAATGAGCCACTCATTACCAGTTTGCTGGTGCTGGCTTCGTCAATTGTTCCGGCGGAACCCACTGTCGTCCAAGCCTTGAACCAGGAATCCACGTCGGCGCGAACAGTGGAACTGGCGACAAATGTCGTGGTGAGTAAAAGCGCGATGCTCAAAAACAGGCTGAGCGGTTTTGAAAAATGGATACGTGATTTCATTGATACCTCCAAAGTATTGTTGGCTGATGACCGTGTGAAGTTGGTTGTCACAGGAAAGGACTCTTCGGGGTTTTGAGTCCCAGGAATTAACTCGTTCAATTAGGTAAGCGAGAAATGGCGGGAAAAGCCGGAAAGAAAAATTTCCAGGGAAGAGATTTCAGAAATTCAACGTGGCACCGGATTTTCCATTTTCCAGATTTCATTTATTCATTGCCATCGAGGGGGGCTTCAAGCGATGACAAATGAAAAATCAAAACTGGAAAATGGAAAATTTCAGCTTCAAGTGTGAAGCCCGCCGTTGGGGCTGATGGTTTGGCCGACAATGTAGCTGGATTCGTCGCTAGCCAGAAACAGCGCTACGGAAGCAATTTCTTCAGGCTGGCCGATTCGACCCAGCGGCGTGTTGGCGGTCATCAGCGGGCGAATGTTGTCCGGCAGGTTTTCCAGAATCGGCGTTTCCACCCAGCCCGGAGCGATGCAGTTTACGCGAATGCCTTGCGCGGCATATTCCTGCGCGACACCTTTGGTAAAAGACAAAATGCCGCCTTTGGCTGCGGTATAAGAGGAACCACCGGGCAATCCGCGAAGTGCGGCGACGGAGGAAACATTGATAACGGCTCCGCCGCGACCTTGCGCCAGCATTCGTTTGACGGCTTCGCGCGTTCCGTAAAATGTGCCGCTCAGGTGAACATGAACCACGCCGTGCCATTGTTCGTCGGTCATGGAATGAACCGGCGTCAATTGGCCAGCATTGCCTGCGTTGTTGACCATCACATCCACCGGCCAGCCGCGATCATCAATGGCTTTGAACAACTCGGAAACGGAAGCCGATTGGCTGACATCCGTGGGAACGGCGAAGGCTTCAACGCCTTTGGCCTGAACTTCGCGAAGCGTCTCTTCGCCTTTGGCTTCATTGAGTTCGGCGATGACGATGCGAGCGCCTTCTTCCGCAAAGCGTAGGGCGATGGCGCGGCCCAGTCCTGAACCTGCGCCTGTAATCACGGCGACTTTGTCTTTGAGCTTCACAGCGGGTTTTTCTCCTGGATTTGATGTGTATGAATTGGCAAAGCGATACTACCACACAGGTTCAATGAGTCCATTTCGGCAATTTTTGTAAAATTTATTTCGAGTGCTTGCAAATGGTTAGCCCGCTACGTAAGATGCCGCTCGCCTGAACGTCAGTATCCCTCACAGGCTCTCAACGCAAAACGAGCCCAAGTTAGATCCGGAAGATCCCCGTACTTCATTTGTATACTGACGACAGCGGTGAACATTATGCGTGACGAACGAGGGAGTCGCGCCGTTTATGCCCAAACATTCCTGTCACCGCCACATCAGGCCTTAAACCAAAAAAGTCATTCTCAATAACTTGTTTTTGAACTTCGTCAGGAGTCCAGGTGGATAGCTGCCTGGGCGAATGATATTGGTTGGTCTTTTCGATCATAGTTGGCCGGTCGCTTTTTGACCGGACTCCCATTTAGGTGGTGCCCTGATCGTCACTGTGTCCCTGACTGAAAGCTGAGCTGGGAGATCAATCGAGTTCGGGTATCTGTGAACCGACAGACCGAGCGAATAGTCTGATCCGAAATACCAAGGCAAACGAAATGTCAGTCTGCGATCTGGCAATTTGTCCTTGCCTGTAAGCTTCGGATTAGTTCTGAAAACATTGCTGGTGCCAAACGCGCGGTATTTCCCTTCCGGAAGTGCTGGTGTTCGTTGTGCTGGTGGACTCCCGTTTCATTTGTTTCCAGGTGGGGAAACAACCCATGCGGATTTCGAACGATCAAGGTAAATTCCCAAGTGGGAGAAAGGCTTGGCTGATTATTGCCGCTGT
>CAZXHW010001023.1:1303-2765 GCA_964639915.1 uncultured Heliomicrobium sp. | reverse complement strand
CCTTGCGATCAATAATCACGATTGAGGGCAGCGCGTCGAGGCCAAAAGCACGAAAGGCTTCTCTGTCAATATCGCGCAGCACCGTCAGCCCAAGGCCATTTTCCTTGGCGAAAGCCTTAAGGTCGGCGTCCGTGGCGTAGCTCTTGTCTTTTTCTTTATCGCTGTTAATGCTCACCCAGTAAAAGACAACATCGCGACTTTCGTAGGAATCGGCCAGTCGCTGCAATGCGGGCAAAGACTTGTCTGCCATTGGAGATTCGGTCGAGCTGAATACCATTACGATTACCTGACCGCGCTGATCGGCCAGCTTGATCTCCTTACCGTCCACCGAGCGAAGCTTCACGTTAACAGCCTGCGCTGCAACAGCCGCCCCGGCAAAAGCTGCTAGCGTAAACGCGACAACGATGCTTATAAACATACGACGATACATAGTTTTCTCCTTTCGAGTTGTGATGCGGGCCGGGGGCAAAGCTTGATTGACTCATTGGCGACGCGAAATAAGCCAGCGCTCAGGCTGTTTTTATTTCCCGCCGCCTAGAGTTGAGGGAGTCCTTGAGGGAGCGTCGGGCGTCTCGCTGATTGGCATCAGCGGGCACAATCAGGCGGCTGCCGGTGTAAGAATAATGAGAAGGCACATTACCGGCGAGATAAGACCCGCCGCCGGTGAGCCGCTGCCAGAACGATGCCGTGATGTAATAGATCACCGGCAGCGAATCCAGCGTTACGTTTTGTAAATAGATGTCATTGATCTGGCCCAGCAGCCGACCGTCCTGCGTAACGATCTCGGCGGTGAGCAACTTCTCAATGGCGCGCACTCCTTCATTTAGAATTCGTTCTACTTCAGTTCCCTCGACGCGCGGAGGATCGAGAGCAATTACGGCTTTGGCTTCGTCGTGAATGACGAAGCTTTCTGCCGAAAGTATTTTCTCGATGCCTGCGTCATTGCAGATCAGCAATCCCAGCACTGTCCCGCGCGAGGGATGGATGAGGGCATCGGATACCTGTCCCAACTTCCCTGCCGTTTCCTCATCGAGTACCACGCATCCCTTTAGTTGTTTTTCTATGTTTATGGCGCCAACTGTTTTCATTTCTCATCCCTTCGATTCCAAAGCTTGGCGGCAGCATATCGCCGCCTTCAGCTTCGCCATTCTTTCTCCGGTAATAGATGCAAGACTGATGCCATTACAGTAAGATCACTTGAACGCAATAAAATCAGGGTTCCACAAGCTTCTTGCTCATCACATGGCGAGATTCCATTGTGGGTTGTGTGGCAATTCGGGACTCACTGTTGCTGTCCGCAACAGTGTGAGCATCCCGATAGCCGGGAATTCGGAGAGTCTTGATGCTCTGCATGAACGCCTTTGATTAAGAGCACGACGGAAAGGAACAGGTTGATCGGCAAAAGCCTGGACGCTTTTGCTGTCCTTTTAATAGTGTGGCCATTCATGGCATCGGCCTTGCC
>CAZXHW010001023.1:0-1293 GCA_964639915.1 uncultured Heliomicrobium sp. | reverse complement strand
GTTAAATGCTTCTGACTGAACCCGAGTTTATTGCAAGTTGATGAGGGGCGAAATTATTCGTGACTGTAAGAAAAAGGAGTGCTTTGGATGAGCGAAACTGTTGAAGTAGCAACGACTATGCGGCCAATAAAGAAGTGGAGCCGTTGGTTTGCAACAAAGTTGGGCGTGTCGTCGCAGCGAAAGGAAGAGATTTATCTGGAGCTATCAAAATCCGCCACACTGAACGACCCGGCCTACTGGCTACAACTGATATTCGCTGCCGGGATTGCCACGTTGGGGCTGGTGTTGAACAGTCCAGCGGTAATTATCGGCGCGATGTTGATTTCCCCGTTGATGGGGCCGATTCTGGCTAGCGGGCTTGCCTTTGCCGCGGGCGATTTGATTCTGGGATTGCGCGCAGTGGGAATTTTAGCGCTGAGCTGTCTGGCTGCGATTATATTCTCGGTGCTGCTGGTCGGACTGCTGCCATTCAAGGAGATGACGGCTGAGATTGCCGCGCGCACGCAGCCCAATACGCTGGATTTGGCCGTGGCGCTCTTTTCCGGCGCGGTCGGTTCGTTGGCGATCTGTAAAGAAGTGAAGGGGGTAGTGACTTCGATCCCCGGCGTCGCGATTGCTGTCGCGTTGATGCCGCCGCTGTGTGTGGTCGGATA
The DNA here is from genome assembly GCA_964639915.1 of uncultured Heliomicrobium sp. Lineage (GTDB taxonomy): Bacteria > Acidobacteriota > Blastocatellia > RBC074 > RBC074 > RBC074. The sequence continues at coordinate 640 of CAZXHW010001023.1, read as the reverse complement.
TGGCTTTGGTCTGGCCCTGAGTCTGGACAGGGCTGAAGGATTGCGCGCGGCACTAGGTGGCGGGTTGCTGTTCCTGACAAACCTGGTGGCGATCACCTTCACGGCCATGGTGGTTTTTCTGACCTTGAGGATCGGCTCGCGTAGCGCCAGAGAGAAGGTCCTCGAATGGCGACAGACGGATGCTGAAAGCGAACGAGTGCAGAGCATAATCAGGCATCTGCGCATCCCGGAAAGAGTCGGGACGATTGGCGGTATCTGGGGGCGCTTCTTGATTATTTTGATCCCTTTTCTATTGCTTTTGATCCCCTTGAGCCGTTCGCTCGGCCAGCTTAAACAGGAATACGCCACAAAAAGACAGGAGAATAACGTCCGGCGCATTGCCACGGATTATTGGCAGCGGCAGTTTGCAACTCTTCCAGACGGCAGCCAGCGAGCAGTGCTTGACCGGATGGTGATTTCAGACGCGAGCGGCAAAGTCACGCTCGCGTTGCGCGTTTTTACCAGCCAGCCTTTTACGCCTGCGGAAAGGAGCGAGTACACGCGCCTGGTTGCCACACGGCTGGGCAGGTCGCAGGATGCGGTTGAGGTTCAACTGCTTGAAATTCCAACGGCGGCAAGCCTGCTGGCGACACGCCAGAGA
>CAZXHW010001022.1:0-2766 GCA_964639915.1 uncultured Heliomicrobium sp. | reverse complement strand
ATTTGCCGGAACCGTTCAATCCCAGCACGCCGATTTTCGCGCCGTAAAAGTAACCGAGGTAAATATCTTTGAGGACAGCTTTCTTGTCATAGAACTTGCTGACCCCAACCATGGAGTAAATAACTTTGTCAGGTTGTTGGCTCATGTATTGATTTGAGTGATAAATACGATTTCGTGGAATTGCGCTGTAAGGCAGGCATCTTGTCGCAGCAGATGCCAAATGGCAAGACGCAACCAAGCAGATGCTTCCCTTGTGCCTCAAGGCCAGCAAAATAATATAGAGGCAAATTGTCTCTATCCACCTTGCACAAAGAGGGACAAAATGTCTCTCTTTGTGCAAGGCGGGAAATGTACAGTCAGAATATCTCTACTATGACAGCCTCTGAATAACAGTTTGTTATGGATAATGCAGCGATTATTTGCCTGTAAGGTTGCGCCAAGGATATGAAAATTTGAACAAATGCTTACAAATTTTTGCAGATCGTGTGTGTCCTTATTTCCACTGACTGATGTAACTCTACAAGATATTCACTTTAGGAAAGCTAGTGATCATAGGATTTGCGCGGAATATAACTTGCTGGTCTTATGCTCCCGCTTTCTTCCAACATTACAGACTGCAAGCTGGTTTATTGGAAGACAAGTCCGAGTTTATTCGATACCGAATTACAAATGATTATTCCGCAGAGTCTCAGGAGGATAGTTCTATGAAAACCACTTTAAGATTTATGGCAGCTACGTTAGCGCTATTAATCGGCCTTTCGTGGTCAGCAAACGCACAGTCCACATCCGGAATCATTTCCGGAACCGTAACCGATCCGCAGGGTGCGGTAATCGCTGGTGCTTCGATAACAGCGCGTAACGTCGGGACTAACGAATCCCGTACCACCACGGCTGATGGCGAAGGCCGCTATCGGTTTCCCAACCTGCCCATCGGCAACTATGAAATCACAGTTCAGGCGCAAGGCTTCGCCAAATATGTGCGCACCGGCCTTGAATTGCTGCTCAACCAGGAAGCAGTGGTCAACGCCCCGCTCAAAACAACTACTGTTGAAGAAGTTGTGACCATCAATGAAAACGCTTCCCTGCTAAACACGACCAACGCTGAAGTCAGCACGCGCTTTGATTCCAAGCGCCTGTCGGAGCTGCCAATCGCTCCCAATCGCAACGTGTTCAACGTTGCCCTGTCGGCAGCGGGTGTCAGTCAGTTAGCCAGCGGCCAGAGCAACTTCGCCACTGGCATCAGCTATTCTTCCAACGGCGGCCGTCTTCGCTCAAATAACTTCATGATTGACGGCCAGGACATCAACGATCCGAGTGTGGCGGGTGGGCAGCAGCCGCTGAACAATCCAGACATCATTCAGGAAGTTCGATTGATCACCAACCAATTCGCCGCAGAATACGGTCGCAACTCTGGTTCGGTCTTCAGCGTGGTCACCAAGTCGGGCACGAACCAGTACCACGGCTCAGCCTTCTGGTTTAATAACAACAATCATTTCAACTCGTGCAGCAATCTGGACAAAGCCGGACGTCCGGGAGGTTTTTGCAACCCAACCGCGTCGCGCGACGTGCAAAAGGGCGCGCCCTTCCGCCTGGAAAATCAGCTCGGTGGAACGTTTGGCGGCCCACTTTACTTGCCGCGCTTTGGTGAAGGCGGATCGCCTGTCGTCGGTGGCAAAGACAAAACATGGTTCTTCGGCTCGCTGCAACGCTGGACAGATCGCCAGCTTGGTTCGGGCTTTACTTTGAGCGGCGCTCCGACCGAAGCTGGACGCCAGATTTTGCAAGCAGCAGCGGGCAGCCGTCCGCAGGTCGCCGCGCTCTTGCGTTTTCTGCCTGCGGCTCAAACTGCCAACAACACATCGGCGACTTTTGCGCTAAACGGCCAAAACTTTACCGTGCCGCTCGGCGACCTGACAGGTTCAACCTCACTCGTCTACAACGATTGGCAGTGGTCTGGACGCATTGACCATCAGTTTAACGACAAGCATCGGCTCAACGGACGTTACCTGTACGACGGCAACTTGAATGCCGGTACTGGACAGGCAACACCTCCAGGCCTGACCACAGTTGTTCCTACGCGTTCACAAGCCGCGGTCATTAACTTGAACAGCTTGCTTAGCCCCCACGTCGTCAATGATGCGCGTATTGCCTGGTCGCGTTTTGGCTCACGCACGACAGCCAGCGATCCAGCTTCAGAAGAGATTCCCTCGATTGAGATCGCCCAACTCGGCCTGAACGAATTTAACGCTTCGGCCAGCCGCACAGCGATTGGTCTGGCAGTTAACTTGCCGCAGTTCCGTTTCAACAATACCTATCAAATTCAGGACACCGTTGCAGTCAGCAAAGGCAGCCACGCGATGAAGTTCGGCTTTGACATCCGCCGCACGGAAGTCAAAAGCTTCTTCGTTCCGACCATTCGCGGACGCCTGGCCTATGACACGTTGCAGAATTTCGTAAACGACAATGCAACGCTGGCTGCGACAGTCAACCGCCCACTGCCTGGCGGTTCGGAAATTCAGTATTACGACAACTACGATTACTATTTCTTTGCGCAAGACGAGTGGAAGATCACACCGAACTTCACGCTTTCTTATGGCTTGCGTTACGAACTGCCCGGCAACACCTTCAATGATCTGGTCCCGATAAACGATAAGATCGTGGCAGCGGCAGGTGGCGACGCGCGTTATCGTTTTACCCCAGTGCCGGAAACAGACAAGAACAACTTCCAACCGCGTATCGGCTTCAGTTGGAGCCCAGGCGGCGGCC
>CAZXHW010001021.1:0-2769 GCA_964639915.1 uncultured Heliomicrobium sp. | reverse complement strand
AAACAGACTGCCGGAATCTCCCAGAAAGATCGTCGCCGGATTGAAGTTGAAGCGCAGAAAGCCCAACACTGCTCCGACCAGCACAATGGCCAACTGACTGATTTCCGGGTTCCCTTGCGCCACGGAAAACACCAGAATCGAAAGCAGCGCAAACACGGAAGCTCCCGCCGCCAATCCGTCAATGCCGTCAATCAGGTTGAATGCGTTCGTGATTCCGATGACCCAAATTGCCGTCAATACAAAGCTCAGCCACAACGGCAGAGTCCAATGACCGCCCAGCGGAGATGAGATATTTTCGATGCGAAAGCCCCCAAAGAAAATCATCGCCGCCGCGATCGTTTGAACGATCACTTTTTCCGTCGCGCCCACATTGCGAAAATCGTCGTAAATTCCGAAGAAAAAAATCAAAGTTGCAGGCGCCAGCAACATCAGCAGTTTGGGCAAATTGGCGCGAAAAATATCGCCCACCATATTTGTCATCAACGGCACGCAAGCCAGCGACAGTACGAATGCCAGATAGATGGCAATCCCGCCCAACCGTGGCGTGGGATTGGCATGGATATGCCGACCTCCGCTATCGCCATCCGGCACGGCAATCGCACCCCATTCCGTGGCTTTGCGACGCACGATAGGCGTCAGCGCCAAGGCTGCGACAAACGAAAGCAAGAATAGAGTGACGTATGATCTCATCGGTCGGTGGTTGGTGGTTGGTGGTCGGCGGTCGGCGTATCTTGATAAAGAATCGAGCCACGAGAAGGATTGCCGATGGCTGACAACCGATCACCGACAACAGATAGATATTTTTCAGCCAGCGCCGAACGCAGATAATGAATTTTGACGTATTGCTGGCCATTCGCACTCATTTGCTTTCTCAACTCTGAATCGGAACGCAGCTTATTGATTGCGGCAAACAGTTCGTCGGCATTTTCCGGCTTGATGCACAATCCGGCTTCAGAATTTGCGACCAGCCGGGCGGCTTCGCCTTCGACACTGCAAATGATCGGACAGCCCACACCCATCAGCTCAAACAATTTTGACGGCAGAACTTTGCGAAAGATCGCCAGCCGTCGCAGCGGAACCAGACTGACATCGCTGGCGCGGTAAAATCCCAGCAAGCGTTCGCGCGGTTGTTGATCCAAAAACGTCAGATTGCTCAGCGCCAGTTGTTCGGCCAATTGTTTCAGCTTCGTTTTTTCTGCGCCTTCGCCGATGAACAGGAAGTGCAAGTCCGGGTCCGCGGTGAACCGTTTGGCCACATTCAAAACGACGTCCAACGCGTGTGCCATTCCGTGAGTGCCGATGTACGAAACAACAAATTTGCCCGCCAATCCCAACTGCTGCCGCACTTCTTCCGGCGCAACACTCGACGAAGCCAGATACGCTGCGTCAATTCCGTTCGTGATGATTTTGATTTTTTCCGGCGGAATGCCTTTGTTCAGCAGGTATTCGCGCGTTGATTCGGCGACAGGAACGATCAGTGCAGCGTGCTGGTACAAATGCATCTCAATCGCTTCCAGCGCACGGATCAGCCAGCGGCTTTTCAGCACGCCCATTTCAATCGCTGACTGCGGCCAGATGTCGCGGACTTCAAAAATGAACGGCACACGTTTGATGCGGCTTAAAAGATACGCCGCCACCGCACAGAAAAATTGCGGCGAAGTTCCGATGACGACATCAGGCCGCTGAGTCATGACAGCGCCAAGAATCAGCGAAGAAAAAAAGAAGGAAAAGAAATTCAGGACACGCCGAAAGAATCCTTTATTGGCCGCGCAATACACCCAGGTTCTGAGCAGATCAATTCCGGCGATTCGTTCGCGCTTGACGAACTGACCACGATATTCCGGTCGGATGATGCCGGTTGGATGATTGGGGAACCCTGTAACAACCGTGACGTCGTGTCCAAGTTCCACCCAACGCCGCGCATGTTCGAAAGTACGAGCCGCTGGCGCTCCCATTTCAGGCGGAAAATACTGACAGAGAAAAGTTATTCGCATAGCCGGAGCATGGACACTTCTGTCCACAGGTTTCAAATTGTCAGATCATGCAAATTCGATAGCCGAATGATTTGCCGCTGACGACTTGATAGTCGAATTGAATTGTCGCGTTGGGGAAAGAAACGCCAAAATCTGGAAAATGCCAACCCTGAATCGAGGATTCACAACCTACTACGATCTTTGCATTTATGGCGGCATCTTGCTCGGAAAATGCCTCAAGCACAACCCTTAAGCGGCCAACACGGCAAAGAATTTTTGTTTCGCCAATCAGCTCTGCTTCAATCGCCGGATGTAAATGAACAAAACTGGAAGCCCTCGCTACTTCGCCTCGCAAAGCGCAATCTGTCACCGTCCAATCACCGTTCTCGCTTCGATGGATTTGCCGTTCGTGAATGACACCGCCATCATATCGCTCAAACTTACCGCGAAAGCTCCACATATTCAGATCGCCACTGGCTTCCGCATTTATCAGCGTTGCCTGCCTAGCCATACGAAACGTGCTCCAAACTTCTGACTGTTCTAAGCCGTCAAACATCACCGTGTTGTGCGCGCGCGTTGAACGGCAATATTCGCGGAACCGGTCGCCGCCATATCCATGCACACCGGAATCAACGATAAACGGTTGGCCATCCAGCCACAATTCATAACTCAGCAAATCGCAATGCGCGTGGGCCGTGTTGTAAATGACCGAAGGCGCTCCGGCGTCAACGATGATTTTTTCCCGTTCATTTGGCGAAGCCCACAGGTAATAACCTGTTTGCGGAAATGTTTTTGA
>CAZXHW010001020.1:0-2771 GCA_964639915.1 uncultured Heliomicrobium sp. | reverse complement strand
GTCCGTGCCCGGCGCATTGACGAACAGGCGATAGTCCGCCTGATCGAATTCGCTGACCGGAATGCCGCCCGCAGCGCGAATCTGGCTTTCGACAGTGAATTGCAGCGGATGATCTTCAAAAGGAGAAATCAGTTCGCGGCTTTTTTCGGATGAATAGATAACGGCGACCTTGAGCTTGTACTGAAATTTATCCAGCACGGCTCGGCTAACCAACGCCAACGAACCTTCATCAGCGCCATTGTAAATCGGCACTTTCGATTCCAGGCCAAGCTCTTTCAGCTTCGTTCGCAGCACACCTTGATCTTGCCGATGAAGCCCAAACTGGCGCGCGTCGTCTTGCAGCAGAATAAGTTCATTGACCGTTCCGGCTTTGACCAGATCGAGCATTGCTAGATTGATCTGCAAGTCGCGTTTGCGGGCTGCCAGGTAATCGTCAAGCACCGACGTCGAAATCTCTTTATTCAATTGTTCAAGCTCGGCTTCCAGCTTTTTGTCACTGGATTTCGGCGCCTGGTCTTTCAATTCCGCCCACCGAGCCAGCTTGTCGTGAATTCCGCGCGTCGCAGCCGTCGCTGTCGGAGCAACACGCATAATCACGTTGAAAGCGTAAATCGGCACACGCGGGTATTTCGATTTAAACCAGCGGAAAAAATCCAGCCGCTTTTTGGCTTCCTCGAAGGAAACTTTGTGCGTGCGCGAAGCGACCAAGCCGCCGTACGCCAGCATATCCACCGAAACTATCAATGCGTCGGTTTTGGAATAGTCCTGCGAGCGCAACCATTGTTCCAGACGCGCCGTGTTTCCTGGTGTCGTGAACTGGACCAGCATGTCGCGCGGAGGCATGGTCACTTTGTGATCGGCGACGGCTCCGATCATTTGGGCAAACTGCCCAACCGCCGGCCGGTCATCAATCGGTAACAATGTGATGTACCCAGCCGAACCCAGCGGCCCCGGATTCATCGGCACAGGGTGAAATCGCGGGTCTTGCTTCTTTGAATCCTGCGCAAAAGCCGAAAAGGCAAACATTACGGCAAGCAAAAACACTTTGCAGAATTCAGTAAATCGGGTTCCTTTGTTCTTTTTCTTCATTTGAATTGGCGGCAAAACTTTACTTGAGCGGGTTATGAATCTTTGGAGGAAGTGGATTGTTAGGCGTCCCGTTCTCTGTTTCTTGCAGCAATTTCCCGTCCTGATCCGGATTCGTGTCCTGTAAAGGTTCTGAGCCCACAACTCGAATAACCATCTCAACTTCAGTGCCTTCAGGCAAGACGCAAACGCCCTTGGGAATAAACACGCCTGTCTGGTAAACCGCTCTTATTACTTCCATAGCTTCGGTATCCTAAACAAGTTGCTGCAATTTCCTAACCGTGCTTTGCATGGTGCCGTGCCCATATAGATTTTGCAAAAGCTCAAACTGCGCAGAACAAGCAATTCAGGCAAGCCTATCGCACATCCAGAAAGAAGCGTTTTAGCGTCGCAGGGTGAACGCCAAGCCAATAACCGAACCTCAACAAATACATCAGCATCACCGTTCGCCAAACTCCGTATCGCAACCAGCGTCGAGGCGAGATTTCGACCCGCTGATCCAGCACAACGACTTTCCCTCGGCGCTTCAATTCCGTAAACAAAGCGATGTCTTCCATCAGCGGAAAGGTTTCGTACCCGCCAATTTCGTCAAAGATTTTGCGCCGCACAAAGATCGCCTGGTCGCCTGTTGCGGTTTTGAACCATCGAGTCCGCAGATTGATCCCCCAAGCCACCAGTCGCAGCGACAGATTCGCGCCAGCGGGAAAGCAAATCTGGAAACAGCCCCCCAATACTGCTTCGTCTGCTAAAGCTTGCCGAATGTTGCGCAACGCATCCTCAGGCAATACCACGTCGGCGTGCAAAAACAGCAACACTTCACCGACCGCGATTTGCGCTCCTTGATTCATCTGCCAACCGCGATTCGCTTGCTGGCAAACAACTACACGAACTCCCTCAACGCTGCGCGCCAGATCAACCGTACGGTCTGAACTGCCGCCATCAGCGACGATCAGTTCCATCTCTTCCACAGCATACTGAGCTTTCAGCCTGTTGAGCGTAGCAACAATCTGCGATTCTTCCTGAAAAACCGGAATAATGATGCTGATGGAGTTTGAATTGGGGATTTCGGATTTCAAATGGATCAAACCAGATTCTTGTTTTTTGGATGGGTTGATTGCGACCAGCCATCGTCGGCGAATATAATCTGTTTCGTTGCATAGCGGAACTATCAAAAAGTCATCGAAACTTACTTTCAAGTCCTCAACAAATAAAAACCTGCTTTTATTTTAGGAGCTGAGCTGGATGAAAAACTATGTCATCACGCGCTTCAGACAACGCCGTGCGCTAAATCAGCAATCCGGTCCCAGGACTCGTTGGCTACAAACGTTCTCCAGCCTGCTGCAAAGAGCACTGCTTGAACCGCGCCAGTTTGAGGTCACACATCAACGCATTTTCCTGTCGAAATTGCCGCGTGAATTTCAAGGCTTCCGCATCGTGCAGTTGTCCGACATTCACCACAGCCCTTTCTTAAACGAAGAAGAGATTGCCCGCGCTGTTCGCCGCGCAAATGATCTGAAAGCCGATATGGTCGTTTTGACCGGCGATTACATCTCGCACTCTAAAGATTACATTCCAGGCTGTGCCCGTGCGCTGGGCGGATTGACTGCTCCGCACGGAGTTTTCGCGATTCTGGGGAATCACGATCATTGGACTGCCGGCCACGCGATGGAAGCTGCGTTTATCGC
>CAZXHW010001019.1:0-2782 GCA_964639915.1 uncultured Heliomicrobium sp. | reverse complement strand
ATAGTTACCATTGCATTGTGGTCTTTCTTCGGACGTAAATTCCGTGCGCTTTCAGCATTGCAAACTGACCTGGCAAAACCGGAATCGGTTCATCCAGCCGCAACCGTAAATATCCGTAACTGCGCGAAGACCCTGAACGAACAATCTCGTTCCGCTGAACCGTGACCACGGCATCAAGAATTTTTCCAAAAGCTGACAAGAGAAAAGCTCCGAGTGAGTGATTTTTTGCGACCGAGCGGCAGTCTAACAGAAGCATTTTGACGGGCAAAGCTGGCAGCTTCGGACGGCTTCGTGTAGATTGGCTTTCGTTCCATTACCCTTCTTCCATACAAAATAAACTTATGACGCTGAACAAAATTTTCCCCGCCATCATCGTCGGGATCATCTTATTGGCCGGTTCTCCGTTCCTGTTGGGCCTGATCTGGCCGCGCATCAACGATGTCAAAACCGGAGCAACTCCACAGTACGCAGACCTGCAACCGCAACGTTTTAACCAGCCGCCGGAAAAAGTCTTTGCCGCCGCACTGGAAGTTTCGCGCGCGCAAGGCTGGGATATACGCGAAACCAAACCCGAACAAGGCGTGATCGAAGCCATCGCAACAACACGGCTGTTCAAGTTCAAAGACGATGTGACCATCACCATCACCAGCGAAGGTTCTGCAACCGTCGTCAACGTGCGTTCGAAATCTCGAATTGGTAAAGGCGATATGGGCACAAATGCCCGTCGCATTCGCGCTTTCCAAGGTGAACTGGCCAAAAAATTATGAGCGATGCTATATTCCGCGCGCTGCAAAACCCCAACTCCATCGAGGCAACCATGGAATTTACTGAAAAAGCTGTCGTGATGACTGCCGGAGACATCAACCGCGTTCTGGCGCGCATGGCTTCGCAGATTGTCGAAAACAATCCTGATCTTTCCGGCGTCTTGCTGGTCGGCATTCATCGCAGAGGCGTGCCGCTGGCGGAAAAAATCGCCGTCAAGATCAAGGAAATGGACGGCGTGGAAGTTGCCAAAGGCGCGCTGGACATCACCCTTTACCGTGACGATTTGACCACTGTCGCCGACCGGCCGGTGATCAACAAAACCGAATTGCCCGCCAACATCACCGGCAAGACAATCATTTTGGTAGACGACGTGCTGTATACCGGACGGACGATCCGCGCGGCGATGGACGAGCTAATTGATTTCGGACGTCCGCGCCGGGTTCAACTGGCTGTGCTGATTGATCGAGGCTGGCGTGAACTGCCGATCCAGGCCGATTACGTCGGCAAAACCGTCACCACAACCGAAGCCGAAATTATCAAAGTGATGCTGCCGGAATTTGACGAAACCGAACAGGTGCTGCTGGTCGAACAAAAATAATTTTGGATTCTGAATTTTGGATTTTGAGTTCGATGGCCCCCAACGCAATCAATCCAAAATCCAAAATCTAAAAACCAAAATTCAAACCTGATGCCGCTGAATCGCAAAGACCTTCTTGGAATCGCCGACCTTTCCGTCGAAGAGATCAATCTGATCCTCGATACATCTGAAACGTTCCGCGATGTGAATTCGCGCCAGATCAAAAAAGTCCCCACGCTGCGCGGCAAAACCGTCATCAATCTGTTTTTCGAAGCTTCGACGCGCACGCGCACCAGCTTTGAAATCGCCGCCAAGCGTTTGTCCGCCGATGCCATCAATATTTCTGCTTCGACTTCCAGCGTCGTCAAAGGCGAAACGCTGGTGGACACGGCGCTGAACCTGCAAGCGATGGCGCCGGACGCAATTGTCATTCGCCATTCGTCTTCGGGTGCGCCGCATCAGATCGCCAAAATTCTTCCGTCTGCCATCATTAATGCTGGCGACGGCGCACACGAACATCCAACACAAGCCTTGTTGGATGCCCTGACCATCCGCCACAGCAAAAAACGAATCGCCGGATTGAAAGTCGCCATCATCGGCGATGTGCTGCATAGCCGCGTCGCCCGTTCGAACGCGCATCTGCTGACCAAACTCGGCGCTCACGTGGTGTTGGCCGGACCACGAACGCTGATGCCATTTGGGTTGGAAAAGCTGATCGCTCCAGGCAATGGTTCGATTTCTTTCGCCAACAGCGTTGAAGAAGCCATCACAGACGCAGACGTAGTGATGATGCTGCGAATCCAAATGGAGCGTCAGTCCGGAGGTTTCTTCCCTTCTCTGCGCGAATACTCGATTTATTACGGATTGAACAAACGACGGCTGGCGCTGGCCAAACCGGACGCCATCGTGCTTCACCCTGGCCCGATTAATCGTGGAGTCGAAATTGATTCCGATGTCGCCGACGGCAGTTCGTCGTTGATTCTGGATCAGGTAGAAAACGGTGTCGCGGTGCGAATGGCAATCCTGTATCTGTTGGCGGGCGGAGAATAGAACATATATGACTGCACTACTTATTCGAAACGGCACCATCATTGATCCATCGCAGCCGCTCGAAGCCAAGCGCGAAATGCTCATCCGGGATGGCCGCGTAGCCGAAATTGCCGAAAGCATCTCCGCCGATGGAGCCGAAGTTTTTGATGCTTCTGGTTTGATCGTTGCGCCTGGGTTCATTGACCTGCACGTTCATTTGCGCGAACCGGGGTTTGAATACAAGGAAACTATTGAATCCGGCGCGCGCGCAGCCGTCGCTGGTGGCTTCACGTCGGTAAGCTCCATGCCGCATACGAAGCCGATTAACGATAATTCTTCGGTGAACAGTTTCATCTAGGAACAAGCTCGTAAAGCCGCGCTGGCCAACATCTTTCCCATCGGCGCAATCAC
>CAZXHW010001018.1:0-2783 GCA_964639915.1 uncultured Heliomicrobium sp. | reverse complement strand
GAAAACGAAAGCACATTGCGCGGATGGATTTTCGACCGGCACAAAGATACCCGTCGAGCCTTGGCCAAATACCGTTACCTGAACGGTGAAATCAAACGTGATTACCCGCTGGGCGATGCGGGATCGCACATCATCGGATTTGCCACGCTGGTTCGCGGTGATGATGGACTCGAACGCGCTGTTGCTGCACCGCCTCCGCCAAAAGAAGAAAAAAGCTGGTGGCAGAAATTGACCGATTTCAGCAGCGAGCCTCCGCGTCCGGCAGTCGGACAGGATTTGGCGCTAACGATTGATTTTGATTTGCAGCGTGCCGCTGCCGATCAACTGCAAAACAAGCGCGGCGCACTGGTGATGCTGAACCCGCAAACCGGAGAAATTCTGGCGATGGTCAGTACGCCGGGGTTCGATCCTGATGATGTAAACAACGATCCGACCTGGGCAAAGCTGCAAACTGACATTGTCCGCAAGCCGATGCTCAACCGAGCGATCAATGAATACTACCTGCCAGGTTCCACGCTGAAGACCATTACCGCTGCCGCCGCGATTGATGCTCGTTTGGATGACAAGGTGTTCACTTGTCGAGGCGACGGTTGGTTGCCGCCCGGTTCCGGTCGCCCGATTCGCGATGACGAAGGCGAATCGCACGGTTCAATCGGTTTGCTGGAAGCTTACACGCATTCCTGCAACCAGTATTTCGCGCAACTCGGCGTCGAAGTCGAACGCCAGCGTATGGGTGAAGCGGCCGCCCGCTTTGGTCTGAAGGTTTTCAATAGCGGCATCGAATCATTGCGCGCGGGCTTTGCGCCAAATTACTGGAATACCGAAAACCCTGTGTTGGCCGGAGTAATGTCGCCGCGCTATTCAACCTTTGTCGCGGGGCAAGGCGTGACGAAATACGATCTTGGCTTGGAATCCATCGGCCAAGGATTTGTGCAGTTAACCGTATTGCAAATGGCGATGGTTGCTGGAGCCGTCGCCAATAATAGCGGCAATGTGATGAAACCAACGCTGGAAATGGACCGCTCGCCTATCGCCATGAGCCAGGCAATGTCGCCTCAAACTGCCGCGAAGATGCGCACGCTGATGGCTTCCGTCGTCCAGCGTGGAACCGCCGCCGGAGCTTTCGGCGGATTGATTCGCGGCCGCATCAACGCCGGAGGCAAAACCGGCACCGCCCAGCGCACCGTTCCCGAAATTGATCCGCAGACCGGAAAAGCGAAAACCTACATTGATCGCGCTGGCAAAACCCGAACCAAGATGTCCGAAAAACATCGGATAGATTCCTGGTTCATTGGCTTCGCCCCGGTCGAAAATCCGCAAATCGCTTGGGCGGTAATTGTCGAAGAAGGCGGCTACGGAGCCAAAACCTCCGCGCCAATCGCAGGGAATTTGCTGCTGAAAGCGGATAACCTGGGCTTGCTGAAACCGCCGCAACCCATTCCGCAAACGGCGGCCACTCCCAGTCGGCAACCGTTGCCACGATAGGAAAATTGAGTTTCGCAAAATCAAAAAGGTCGCTGACACAAGCCAGCGACCTTTTTGCTTTTCGGATTGGGCAACGAGCATTCAATTACCATCTGCCATTGTTGCCATATTGGCGATAGCCTTGAGCGTATCCTCTGCGGAATCCTTCGCGGTATGCAGCACTGCCTTTCTGAAAGTGGCTGGAGTTGTTTGGATCAGCGCGTCTGCGGTCACGAAGGTCTTCTTGTCCTCGATCCAGCCCATCGCGAAACCCTTTTTGCTCTTCGGCGTTGTTGCCATAATTGCCGTAGCCGTCATTTCTTCCGTAGGTGCCGTAACCGCTATTGTTGCCGTAGGAACCGTTGCGGTTATCCCAACGATCATCTCTGCGGTTGTCTCTACGATTATCTCTGCGGTCATCGCGACGTCCCTGCCTGTTTTCCCACCGGTCATCGCGGCGATCATTTCGATGATCACGCTCCCATCGGTCGTCTCTGTTGTTCTGGTTACGACGACCATCTTGTGCCTGAGCCGCAGAACTCGCGGATAAGCCAGGAGCAATCACAAAGCCAGCCATCAGAGTCAGCGCGAATGCATATTTTTTGATTTGTTGAATGTTCATTTTTGATTTGATGCCTGAGTCTGCCAGCGTGCGTGATTGCAATCCCCAGCCCAGGTTCCTTTCGCCAAAGCTAAGTGCATTTGCTGAGCCAGAGATGCGTTTGCCGTCAAAACAACGCTAAACACCCTAAACAAAGCACAATAGGGCTTGGCGGTTTTTGTGAAGTCGCAGGTTAGAGCTTAACTCTCACCTTATTTCGTATGTCTTTGAGACTGAAAGGGATGAATTCTTGCTGGCAGGCAGTAACGAACCAAAATGGCCGAAAACACCGCATAGATTCTTGGTTCATCGGTTTTGCCCTAACGAAAACCATTAAATCGCTTGGGCCGTCATAGTCGAAGAAGGCGGCTACAGTGCCAAAACCTCCACACTAATCCTAATCGCAGCGAATTTGCTGCTCAGAGGCCAAAGCTTGGGGGGACATACCAGACCACAATCACACATGCCACATCATCTCTACGTCCGGGACGATAACCCGATGGCGTGTTTGTCTTTTACCGATTCCGATTCAAAGCAATCTCTTCATCCCTGGCGCCAATCCATTGTCTAATCGTTCCGTTAGCACTACCACTTACCATCGTCCGTCCATCTGGCGAGAAGGCAACTGAATTGACAGAAGACTCATGTCTCAAGAGCGTGGCGAGTTCTTTTCGGCGCTGCACATCCCTAAGCTTGACCGAATTGTCTTCAATCGCGC
>CAZXHW010001017.1:0-2792 GCA_964639915.1 uncultured Heliomicrobium sp. | reverse complement strand
TAACGTGCTTTCGATCCAGATGGCTAATGGGTCGTTCACAAAACTGGCATAATCGCTCGCAAAAAGCTCCCCCTTACCAATCTCAACTAGACGCTGCTTCAATTCCGCAACAAACTTCGCATCCTGTTCATCGCGGTCTGGAGTAGTGCGCTGAAGCGTTTCCATGATGACGGCATCCGGGCGCACCGCTGCCCCAAAGAGCCGTGTTGCAACACGCGCCACTTCTATTCGTTGTTCCTCGAACGTGCCACCACCGGCAATCGTGGCGGAGGTTCCGACGCATTGCAGTTCATTCGCTTGTAAGCGGTCACGCACACGCCGCACAAGTAAGGCCACATCCGCGCCTTGCCGCCCACGATAGGTGTGTAACTCATCCAGGACGAGGAAGCGCAACCCGCGAGCGGCCTCAATGATTTTCCGCTCAGCCGGGCGCGTCAGCATCAGTTCCAGCATCACATAATTAGTGAGCAAAATATCGGGTGGATTGTGTGAGATGCGCTTGCGCTCCTCTTCATTTTCCTGTCCAGTGTATTTGTCAAAAGTAACAGGTGGCCCATCTGAATACCCTCGACATAAAAACTTCTCCAACTCACCGAATTGACTATTTGCCAGTGCATTCATCGGATAAACAACAATCGCCTGAATGCCGCGCCCCGTGCCATTCCGCAAAACGTGATTCACGATAGGAATAATGTACGAGAGGCTTTTGCCCGATCCCGTTCCGGTCGTCAGCACGTAGTTGTGGCCCTTCTGTGCAGCTTTGATCGCTTCCGCCTGATGCTGGTGAAGATTAAGCAGACGGCCTGAACTAATCGTTTCCTCTTTGTCTTTGCGAAAGATGTTCGCACATTCTGGATGCAATACCTGGCCAGTGATGAGTTGGTCAAGTGAATCGCCACGAGCAAAAGAGGGGTTCAATTGAATCAACGGCTCCGGGTAAAAGACACCCGCATTAAGTTGCTCGTTGACGTAATCACGAATACGGGAATTCCGAATTTGAATAAAGCTTTGCACATAGCTGGCGTAATCCGCGATTAACCGATCACGAAATGCAAAGATATTCATTGAATCATTCGATGTAGTGTGAGGTGAGTATGATGGTGATCCTGTCATGAATTCCCTTTCCTGTGTGAGTGCTGCGAGCAAGTCTGGGGCGATAGGTTCTGTCTCAAGCGTGGCAGAAACGGAACGACTTTGTTGCTGTCGGGCCATCCGTTTTCGTCGCTGTGGTGACGCCAAGTGTTTCCCTTTCGTCGCCCGATCCAGCGTCTTTCTCATTTGCCGATGTTCATGCAAGGCGGCTTCATCCGCCAGTAAGTAGCGGTAAAGCGATGCGCGTTCCGCCGGATACAGGTTGTTCTGAAAATAGCTTTCCCGATTTTCCCGGCGCGCAAATTCTGTTTGCTCCTCGGCACTGGGAGCAAACAACAAATCACTCTGCGGTGACGCAGGTACAGGTCGTCGCATGCCAAAGCGACGAAAGAGTTGCTCTAGTAATGGCTCTACCCCAGTAGCGGGCAGATGTCCGCCGTAAACGCGCAGCACCTCATCCCGCAGTCCTGCGGCTAAGTGCCCAATTTGTTCTGGGCTAAAGATAGCTTCGTTTGTGAGCCATTCACTCACGTTCAATAACAATCGCTCCCCTCGTACCTGCCATTCCTCAAATGCGCTTCCTAGCGCAGGGTCTTTGCGAGAGGGTTTACTGAGAAGCGGGGGCAACTCGACAAATGGTCTCAGTAAGTCACTTGGCAAGATGGCGAAGAGACCATTCGCGCTCAATTCAGCTTCAGACAAATCCTCTCGACAGGCAAAGCCAAAGACCTCTATCTCTGTCAGCGAGCGATTCACTTGTGCCGCCAAGTAATGATCTGCCAACGCCCCGATAAGCATGGGCATAGTAGGAACATAAAGGGCAGGCTCATCTGCTGACGTGATGGCACGCACCTCAAGCGACCATCCTTGTAAACGGAAATCTGCCAGATCAAGCAATTCGACAAATTTTAGTTGGGACGAACGCCCCTGCTCCACTGCTCCGCCTAGCACCTTTTCCAGATATTCCTGCACAGCGAGCATTACCGTATGAGAAACCAACACACGTTCGCGCGTGGCCGCAGCAGAACATAGCCTCGCATATTGCGCCGCCTTTTGTAGCAGCGCCGATGAGATCGAGATGGATGTTGTTCCGCTCATTGTTCCTCACTCAAGGGTAAGTGTGATTCCGATTTCGTTTTGTTCACCTCAATCACATTTTTTTCCGTCGGCGCGAAATATTCTCGCAGACGGCGGATGATGCGCTCCGCACAAATGTCATACAGCTTTTTTCTCCGCCGTGAAATGACGGGGCGCGATGTACTCTTCACTTCGGTGTAATGAGAGACAATATGATCTGCCAATTCCTGATCGGTTTCTTGAAAAGGGCTTCGCAGTTTCAGCGCGAGGGGTAGCGATTCGTAGTTGGAAGAGAGATTCCAAAAAACATTATGCCAGGCAATCGGCCGATAGCCATCGGTTGGGCTGTTCGCGTGCAAAGAATCCAGGAGCGCCATCAAATCAGGGCTTACCTCCCTTCCTAAGAGGAGCCATTCGACCTTATGCTCGGCGTCTTCATCAATCGGATTGACCAGCCACCGCACGGAGACAATGGAACTATAATCCAAGCACTCAGCGGCGCTTGACATATCCTCTTCTCCAGTGATGATTCCGACGAATCTCTCACTCCACTCCATCTCTTCTTTGAAATCCTTCCAGCTTTGCTCCATTCGCCTACCAGACACGGCATAAGCAATTTCATC
>CAZXHW010001016.1:0-2800 GCA_964639915.1 uncultured Heliomicrobium sp. | reverse complement strand
ACTGTCCATCAAGTCAATGTAACGCCCTCGAGCAACTTTCAGCCCGGCGTTGCGCGCAGCCATCACACCACGGTTCGGTTGCCTGATGTACACCAACTTGTCGCGATAAGGCGTTATCCGAGCTTCGGTGTCATCCGTTGAACCATCATTGACCAGAATCGCCTCGAAATCCTGATAGGATTGCGCAAACAATGATTTCAATGTTTCGGCGATAAACGGAGCCACGTTGTAAGCGGGAATGATGACGCTGACGTTTGGCATTTTGGTTACTCGGCTTCGATGAGCAATACGCCTCGCAGCGACGGCCAGCGGCTGGCCAAGCGATGCCAGTAGTTTTCGACTCGCGCGACAATCGGGATGTGTGAATAAGCGTCGGGATGTTCCAGCAACTCAATGCGCCACTGAGTAAATCCTGCTTCGCGCAGAATGGTTTCAATCGAACGCGGACGGTTGAACTGAAAATGCGTTGGGTAAACTTCTGACCGATTTCTGGTTTCTACACTCGAAACAATTGCCGGATGCCACTTGTTCGGAATGGCGCGCGCCGCTAGCGAAACGATGTCCAGCGCGTTCGGAGTTAGCACCACCAATTTACCGCCAGGTTTTAGCACACGCCGAATTTCCGTTAGCAACTGCAACGGAGCTTCGACATGTTCGAAAACCATGTTTGCCGTGACCAAATCAAAACTGTCGTCGGCAAGCGGCAATGCCGCAGAATCGGTTTGCAATCGCACTTGGCAGGAACGATTGTCACGAAGCGCGGCAAAATCAGGATCAATGCCGACAACCAGTTTCGCCTTGGAGCGCAACTTCGTTTCAATTTGCTCTCCGCCGCCCATCCATTTCGGCACAAGCTGGCGACCGCAACCAACGTCCAGCCAGTGCATCTCCGGCTGTAGTAGTTTCTCGATCCGTTCGAAGTAAATCTGCTGCGGATGTGGCACGCGCCGTTTTCCGTTTTGCTGGGTTTCGTCATGCATGAAAACCTTGCTGAAACCGATGCTGTCAACAGCGGCAAACCACCACTCTTCGTCTGCGTTATGGGCTGTTCGACGAACGGCGGAAAAGCCAAGTTGTCGCAGGCTTGGGGAATCAGCCTGCCGAAATCCACAAGCGCGCAGCGATTGCCAGATCACTCGGTCACTTTTCAAAACATGCATTGGACGATCATGGTCTTCTTCAGTGCGACTGTTGAACACCAGCACGCCGCCGTCGCGAACCGCTTGGCTTATCTGCCGCAATTCAATTGCCGGGCAGGGAAGATGCTCAAACACATCCACCGCCGTTGCGAAGTCAAACTGGGCATCCGGCAACTGTTGAGTATTCAAATCAACCAAAGTTGCTTTAATTCCGCACCGCGCCAGCCGCCATCGCGCAAACTCCATCATCTGCGGAGAGATGTCAGCCAGCGTGACCTTGAATCCGTTTCGCGCGAATAAAATGGCGTTTGCTCCAACGCCGGAACCAAAATCCAGATAGTGAGTCGCACCGACGCTTTTCGCATACTTCAGAATTTCAACGTTTGCGGAATTGGTTGCCGGGTCAGTCGCGTGCCACCATACGTGTTCAAAGATGTAACTTTGTGTCGAGCGATAAAAGTCTTTGATCTCTTCTGGCGTTTGGCGCTGTCCGGATTCCCATTCGCGTTTTGAATCGGCCAAGGCGCGCTCGCATCGTTGGCGCGCTTCCTCCGGGCTGATGCCAAAATACTCTGCCAGTTCGCGCAGCCCGCTTTCGACCAGATTGGTTTCGCCGGGCAGCAACAATGCTTCGCGCCAAGCTGAGATGTTTTCTTGACTCATAATATAGAAGGCTCGTTACCGCTTACGATGCTCGCTTGGCAATAGCATCGCCCATGGCGAAGCCAGCAACCCGATCAAGGTTCCGCGAACCTGTGCGCGCTGGCGCTGCAAGGTGTTGATCGCTCCGGCATCTTGTTTCAGCCAGCGGCGCGGCAAGGTGCGAATCAGCCAGTACAGCATGCGCATGGCGTACAGATCGCCGTGCAGCACATGTTTGATGATGTAGGCCGCATTGGCTTTGCCGTACCCGTAAATCAAGCGGCAAGCCTGCTCTGGCGTTTCGCGGTCGTGATCGTGGTAAACCAGAATGTTGGGAGCATAAACGAATTGATATCCGGCTTTCAGCGCGCGGTAAAAAAGCTCAATGTCTTCGCCACCGGCAAAGAATGTTCCGGCTCCAAGCCGAACATCGAAGCAACCTATGCGGTCAAAGACTTCGTGCCGAAACGCCATGTTCGCGCCCATTCCCAAACTGCCTCCGCTGGGAAACCTGGTTTCCAGCCGTTCGTCCGGTGTGTAAATGGCAACGTCTTGCAAGTCATCGCGCGCCAGCAACACGCGTCCGCCGAGCATGAATAAATCAGAATTGTCGGCAAATTCCCTGTGAATTTCGTCCAGCCAGTTTGGGGCAACCAGCACATCGTCATCAGTAAAAACGATAATGTCTCCCGTTGCTTTCTTCAGCCCTGAATTTCGTGCGCGCGAAAGCCCCGGCTGGTCTTCTCTTAGCACATAAAGCCGATGAGCAAAAAATGGATGCCGGAAAACAAAGCTGGCGATGGTTTCGCCGAATTCCGCGTTTGAGCAGTTATCAACAACGATCAGTTCGTATTCGTAATCGCCCGCGAAGTTTTGCGCGACGAACTGTTCCAGCATTGCCGCCAGTGGCTTGGCGCGATTGCGCGTGCAAACGATGACGCTCAGTTTCACCGCGCCACCTCCGCATCTAATCCAATGGCTTTGTAATATTGCCCGATCACTTCATGTGTCTCACCTTC
>CAZXHW010001015.1:0-2802 GCA_964639915.1 uncultured Heliomicrobium sp. | reverse complement strand
CAGCTTTATCTGGTGGGTTTTATTGACGAAGACGCCGAGGGCGGAGGCCTGTTCAGGAAATCCGATTCGAAAAAGGCGAAAGAATTGCTGGTGAAGCTTGCTGAAGATTCCGGCGGGCGCGTTTTCTTTCCGAAAGAAGTAAGCGAGATGCCCGCAATCGCCGATCAAATCGCCAAAGATTTGCGCACGCAATACATTGTCAGTTACGTGCCAACCAATTTGATCAAAGATGGCACCTTTCGCAACGTCAATGTCGTGGTCAACCCCAAAGGCACGCGCAAGTTAATCGCCCGAACGCGGCGAGGTTATTACGCGCGCGATCCTAAATTGCAGCATCAAGACAAGTCCAAAAAGACCTCCAGCAAATAGTTCTCTTAACTTCAAAGCCCCTGAGAGGATCCAACAGTTGGATCCTCTCAGGGGCTTTGAAGCTGAAACGGTTCCCAACCTTCTACGCAACCTTTGCTTTTTCTGTCAGCTTTTCGTGCAGCTTCCGAAAAACCAGTTGGTTTCCCCAATACTCAACATGCGCAGCCAGCAACGTGGTGGCTTCCGTATCGCGGAGATTTTGCACGGGGCTGACCAGCTTTCTGGTTGTGCTATCACTGGGCGGGTCAAAGAAATCCAGACGGCCGCTGATGATGTCGTTATAAGAGAAAATGTTGATCCATTCGAACTTTTCCGGGTCGCGGAATTTCGAATCCAGTATCAGCGGCTGAGAAGAAGCAACCAGCGCCTCGCGTTCCAGGCTTGTCTTGTCCCGTTGCAGCGAAAACAGAAACGCGGTCTTATCCAAGGGCGACCCAATCGTGAGCAATAATTTCGTTCGCTCCAATACTTTCAGTTTATTGGCTTCGTCTGCGATTTCATCTTCGTTCAGCAATTGATTCAGGGCATCAAAGGCAATGACCGATCCCAGCGAATGACCGACGATGTAAACACTTTCGTATTCGAAACCGTCTGCCGTCTGGGAACGACGGGCAAAAATTACCTGCGCGGCATCAAACACGTATTTTCGGATTTTGTCGCGCAAAATATAAAACCTGTCCAGCGTGTGTGATGTCAGGTAGAGGGCTACATCCCCAACATACTGAACCAACATCCGGCGCACCAACAAACTTACCGCAATCAGCAATCCCCATGAAATATTGCTTTTTATCAACCAATAAACCGAGCGCCAGAAAGCGCCCAACTCGCCCATACCTTGGTGGCTGGTAACTGCCAATTTTGTGACAACCACAGCGACCAGCACCAGAACAGCAGTGGTCCCCACTAAAACTTTCTGTGAGTTTGGGTCTATTTGCGTGATGCCGCCCCAAAATTTCATGGCTGCTCTAATGCCCAGCCAAATCAACACGATGAAAAGTAAGCCGACAAAAAGATAGCTAAGCCCTTCATTCAACCAGCCGGCAAAACCATCCCCAAAGGCAATTGGCCAGACGGCTTTGGCAACATGTGGCCATTTACCCGAATGAATCAAAACTTTATGGGTATAAAACAGCAGAGGGATCGTCACTCCGCACAAAATCGTCGCGCCAAGCGTCAGGGCAAACAGCACCCATGAAACTACGTTGGCAGCTTTGCTGAACCTATGAGCGTGACGTTGCATTAATTTTCTGGTGGATGGTTTTGCGCTAACTTCCCCTTTTCGGGATTTCACAGACAATTTGCGCGCCTGACGGCCAGCCATCAATGCGCAGCCAAACAACATCGCCAGAGCAATAAAGATGTCATAGGTGGTCGTCAGATCTTCCTTCAAGCTGCTCATCCATTGGCCATCTCTTGTTCTCAGCAATCCAAAGAAATCTGCCAGGCCGTGAGCCGCGACGATGATCAGAGCTGTGTCCATCACCACCAAGGAAGCAACAACGCCCAGCACCACAAGCACACAAATTGTCAGGCTGATGCGTGAAGGAAACTTGCGATATTCGCCGAACAGCCAACGATCAAAACTTTCCCCAAAGTTGCGAATGCCATTTAGTCCGGCAGTGAACAGAAACCAAATCACGTCTTTCAACCGGACTTGCCCTTCGGCCAGCGGTGCCCAATATCCTTCAAAGACGTGGACTTCGCGTTCTGACAAATCGTTGCCAATCAACTTCAGCTTCAATCCGTGCAACATCACGCCGTCAGACTTGATGGTTACGGCTGGCGGTTCGATGGTCACATCGGATCGTTTTTTACCTGTTGCTACTTCGCGTTCGATTAGACCTTGAACAACCTGGTCCAGCGTCTCGAATCTCAACTGCTGGCCCATCCCATGAGCGACAAAGACAGCGAGCTTTTTAGGTTTTGGCGGTTCGCTGGAACGAGTGTCATAACTAATTGTGGGCTGTTGCGCTTGAATGATGGCGGTTTGCCTGGCGGCTGATTTCTGCGCAACCTTTGGCTGATTTTCCAAATCGTTCATGACATTGCTCCCAATGTAAGGCGTTCAGCGTTCAATCACGCTGCCTCCAATGTTGCCAACTCCCTTTTCAGAAAGGCGGACAATGATTCTTTTGAAAAAGACGACTTTACCGTTCGCTGGCTGAGACGTGATAACGCGAACGGTAAAGGGGATGATACACAGTTTGACTGGCGTTATAAAACTACAGCGAAGCCACAAGCTGGCGAGCAATGACCAGCCGTTGAACTTCGCTGGTTCCTTCGCCGATGGTGCAGAGTTTGGAATCGCGCCAGTATTTTTCGACAGGGTAATCTTTGATGTAGCCGTAACCGCCGTGAATCTGAATGGCTTCTTCCGCCACTTTTACGGCAATCTCCGACGCATACAGCTTGGCCATCGCGGATTCTCTGGTC
>CAZXHW010001014.1:0-2803 GCA_964639915.1 uncultured Heliomicrobium sp. | reverse complement strand
TCGGCTAGGGCGCTATCCTTGAGAATACATCCCTGGACGCCCAATTGGAGTGCCTTTTTCAGAAAACTGGCTTGATTTCGACTGCAGAATAGAACGAGATTGCTGGGCAGGCATTCGGCTTTTGCGGCGGCGGCCACGCGAAAACCATCCATCTGTGGCATCTCAATATCCAGCACGGCCACTGTCGGCTGGTGTTGGCGCAATTGCTCCAGCGCCTCCATTCCATTGCAGGCTTCTGCCACTACACGAAAGTCGGGAGTGGACTGCAAGGCGTGCTTTAATCCATAGCTGATCAGGGGGTAATCGTCGGCAAGTAAAACGGTAGTTTCATGGGGAAAGCGGGTCATTCTGGTTCCGGCATTGGGGCAGCATAAAAAACTTTCGGCTCATAGTATAGTGCTTACCTAGTAGCGTTCAGGCTCAAAATGGTTCACTGAACTTCGGCGTATTGTTCTTAATTTTTGTCTCTGGAAGCAAATTTTCACGTAGGTGAAACTTCCTACCTAAATATGAGGCCACGGGAAAAACGTCATACCTTTTACGCAGATTTTTTGAGTAGAAATGTTAGCGTCACTGTTTTTGCACCTGCAAGCGGTGTGTTCCCACCAGCACGGGTGCCAGCGGTGTTGGCAGCCCATTGACTTGCAACGTGAAGGGGGCTGCGGCGACAGTGGCAACCGGAACACGAAGCATGAGTACTCCGCGTCCCTGGCGGCGCTGCGGTCGCAGGTTCGGGATCGTGCGTGTGCGTCCGTCCTCTGTTTGCAGCATTACCTGGTAACGTGGATGCAGCGGTAATGGTAGTTCCAGTTGTAACTCGATCGTCTGTGTTAGCGGCGGAATCGGCAAGGGCATAGCGTCGCGCGGATCACGCACTGTTTTATTCAGTAGAAAAAACGTTGCCAGTGCAGCAGCGGGCGGGGGCGGTTTAGTGGCTGGCGTTGCAGCGAGTGCCGGGCTGATTGACGGCAAGGGCGGGCTGGCGGTGGGCTGCGGCGTGGGGGCTGACTGAACGGCCACCGGCACAGGGGCTGCGGGCGTGCGTTTCCACCATAACACGCTCGCCACCATTACCAGCAATGCAGTCGTCGCCACCGCCCATTGCCAGCGCATCACAGTTCGCCACGGTGCCCAAAAA
Organism: uncultured Heliomicrobium sp.; assembly: GCA_964639915.1. Taxonomy (GTDB): domain Bacteria; phylum Acidobacteriota; class Blastocatellia; order RBC074; family RBC074; genus RBC074. The sequence continues at coordinate 1,665 of CAZXHW010001014.1, read as the reverse complement.
GAAGGCGAAGCGGGCGCGACAGGCGGGGTTGCTGGTGGTGCAATCGTAGTCAGCAAGGATTGCAAATGGAGAACACGCTGAAAGAGTTGCGGCGTGTTGTGTAGATGTGCCGCAAATTGTTGCGTTTCGGTGGGGCTCAATTCTCGCTGCAAAAACCGCTCGGCAACCTCATCAAAAACGGCCCAGAGTTCCTGTACGCGCGCCGGGTCAGCAAAATAGGCTTCTTCCACGCGCGACTGCTCGGCCTCGTCCAGTGTGCCCAATACATAGCGGTGCAACAATTCAGCTTGAAAGGCGTCTTCTGACATTTTGATTTGCTGGGGCGGTACTGCGTTACATCTACAAATGAGCGAATCGCGAAAACATCATCCTTTTTCTCCACGACACGAACGAATACAAGCGGCCAGCCGATCCCGCAAACGACAAGTGCGATTGCGCAGGCTGGGGATTGTAATGCCCAGTCGCGCGGCGAGGTCTTGGCGGTGACGAATTTTCTCTTGTCCTTGTCCCTGATGATACTCCTGTAACAAGGCACGATCCTCTGGCGACAATTTATTGAGGCATTGCCGCAGACACGCCAGCCGCTGTTCCTGGGCGAGTTGCCGCTCAAGTTCCAAGTACACTTCTTCCGCAGAAGGCACCGGTGCGGCAACCGTTTCCGGCAGTTCAGGCAGGGGAACAAAACGCTGCGCATTCACCCGCGACTCGCGCCAGATATTGCGCGCCACGGCATAACAATACGGCAGGAACTGATCGGAAGGGATTTCCTGTCCCTCCGCCAGACGATAGGCCACGCGATTGAGTGTTTCATCGGTTAACGCGGCAGGATCAATCGCATTCCGAAAAGTGAAATATGTTTCCAGTGCTTGTCGCACATGCTCATATTTCTCGGCGGCCTGTTCACGCTCCGCATCCAGACCATATAACAACAGTGCAAAAGCTTCTGCGGTGAGGAGCCGCAGTTTTTTGCCACGCTTACCGGAAAGGTTGTTACTTGTAATCGAAGATTCGTTATGGGGCATCAGTTTGCGTGTGTAAGAGCAAGTAAAAACCGTCTCGGTACCTGAGATCACCATTCACCCTGCAAGACAAAACCGGCCCAGTAATACGGCGCGCGCCAGCGCGGGATTCGCGACACCTTAAGTTGCGCTGTGCGCAGCGCGGCTGCTGGTGTAAGGGAAGAATTTCGGAGCAATTCCTGATAGAAGGTTTTCATCAATTCCGCCGTCGCATCATCGTTCACGCGCCATAAACTGGCGATCACCCGTTTTGCGCCCGCGTACATAAAACCGCGCGTCAGCCCAATCAATCCTTCGCCCGGCAATTCCTTGCCCAGCGCCGTCTGGCACGCGCTCAACACGACTAATTCCGCCGGGAGCTTTAGTTGAAAGATGTCCTGCGCGTTCAGAAACCCCGGCTGCGGTTTCCCCGCCTCATCCACGAGCGAGAGCAGCAGCCCCGACAGTTGCGGCTGCGTCGGATGCAGAAGGCTATGGGTTGCAAAATGCACGTAGCGATATTGGCCCAATTCCGCGCTTTGGGCCAGCGTCTGGTTGGCAGCGAAATCCAGCGCGACCTTGCGCGACGCCGCTGGCACAAGCGCCTGAATCGCTTCCGCCTCCGCACGACTGGCGGGTAGGCGCGGAGGCAAACTCTGCGCCGCAT
>CAZXHW010001013.1:0-2803 GCA_964639915.1 uncultured Heliomicrobium sp. | reverse complement strand
AGCCATCGGATTTAGTCCGTAAATTGTTCGCCAGGGTTCTTTCAGTAGACTGCTTGGATACGCGATTGGAGTTGCCAGCAACCAGAATTGCGCGATGAAAGGAACGATGTATTTTACGTCTCGGTACTTCACGTTCAGCGCTGATAGCCACAATCCCACACCAAGCGAAGTGATTAGCGCCAGCAATAGAAACAAGGGCAACCAGACAATTTGCCAGGTCGGCGCGACGCCGTAATAAAGCATCATCACTAGCAATAGCGCGAACGCCAGCAACAAATCCACAATGCCGGAAAACACGGTTGCCAGCGGAATCGTCAGCCTGGGGAAATACACCTTGCTGAGCAAATTGGAACTGCCAACCAAACTGTTCGATGAATTGGTTAACCCGTTGGCAAAAAACGTCCACGGAACCAATGCCGCGTAACAAAACACCGGATAGGGAATGCCGTCCGAAGGAATCTTGGCCAATCCACGGATGAAGGTGAACACCAGCATCGTGAAAAATGGCTGGATGATCGCCCAGGCGACGCCCAATGCTGTTTGTTTGTATCGGACTTTGATGTCGCGCCAGGTCAGGAAATACAGAAGCTCGCGATATTCCCACACCTCTCGCAGCCGGAGCGCCACCCAGCCGCGCGAAGGCTGGATGCGGTAAACAGGCAGCGGATCAGTTTCTGGAACTTGGTTAGTGTTTGAGTTCACGTGGTTTAAGGGTTCAATTGATTGCATCGTCTTTTGGCGTCGGGTTGAAAAGACACTTCCGCCCGAATAGCCAGACCTTTACAGGAAACCTCATGCCGAGGCAGCACCATTGATTTTCAACAGACAGGTACTACAAGGGAATTTTCGGAGAGAATAACAAACTCAACATTTATTGTAATTGCGACTGACCGGATCGTCAGGTAGGGGGTGGAAGGTTCGACTCTCTGTGGGAAGACTGAGAATCAGACTTGCTCGGGATTCATAGAGATTTATCAAACTTGTCAGGCACGAAGCGCGATTATACATGCCGACCTTTTGCTGTAAACAACTTTTTTAATCTTTGGACAGCTAGTCAGCAAAAACAAATAGGCCGTGCAAGATTCGATTCCTGCACGGCCTATCAAGGTTGTAAATACGCGCTGCTTTAGTTCGAGACGTAATTGCTGCGTGACAGCTTGGCCGATCCGGCATTGGAGCCGGTCGAGTTAACGACCACTGCATCACGGTTGCCAAGCGGTGTGTTTTGCGTCGTCTTGACGCTAAGCACGATTTTGTCTTCCTCGATGCTGGAAATCGTCACGCTGATTTGCGAACCACCACTGCAACTGGAAGTGCAATCAAACCGCACCTGCGTTCCGGGATTGAAGCCCGTTCCGGTGACGGTCACGGTCGTGGTGTTGAATCTCGGCAGCTTTGCCGGAGACGCGCTGAGGATAGTCAGCGGACGCGGCAGCACTTCGATTTGTTGCGGCGCGGTTGTGTTCGTGCCGCCTTTGCCGTCGGAAACGGTCAGCGTGATGGAATGAATTCCAACTGGCAGCGTTGCGTCAACAATTGCGCCTTCGGCAACGACCGTTTCGCCATCCTTCCAAACATACGTCAGCGGATCCAGGTCGGCATCGCTGGATTGCGAACCGTCCAGGTGAACAATCGCGCCTTGTTTGACCGTGGCTTGGATGGTTGCGGGCAACGCAGCCATTCGGGCCACAGGAGCACTGTTTGTCCCGCCGCCTCCGCCGCCGCCATCACCTCCGCCGCCATCACCGCCGCCGCCGTCGCCGCCAGGGCCATGGCCGCTGCCGGTTTCGTCGTTTTCCACATCGCTGATCTGAATGCGGAAGGGTAGCGTCTGATAGATGCCGCCTTTGCTGTCTGTCATCACGATGCGAACGTTGGTTGCGGCTGCCTGGTCGCCCTGTTGCGGAGTAATCACCAGATTGGTTTTGCGAGCCACAGGATCCATCGCGTCAAGCCGGGCGTACGATGGCGCGCCTACCAAAGAGAAGATGATTGGATCGCCATCAAAGTCGCTGGCTTCCAGTGAAATCGTGCGCGGCTTGCCCACCACGACATATTGATCGTTCAGGCTGTTCATTGCGGGCAATTTGTTGCTGGCGGTGCCGCCAGATTGCGGGAATGTGGCAGTGCCTTTCTTGATTTCGACTTCCATCTGGGCCGTCGAAGTGTTGCCCGAATTGTCGCGAGCCGTAAACGTGACGAGTGTTTTGCCAATCGGATACACGTAACCAGGCAGCTTCGACGATGTCACGGAAATGACTCCGTCAACCGCGTCATAGGCTACTGGCAACGGGTAGTTGACCGTCACGCCCACGTTCGATCCCGTGGTGCGCGTGATCTTGGATGGAACACCACTGATGGTTGGCGGTGTATTGTCGCGCACATCCACCTGACGAACCAACGGTTCTGAAGTCAGCGCATTGCCATCTGTGACAATCAGCTTGATCACGTGTGTGCCAAGGCCGAGACGGAAGTCCGAAACTGGCGCTGTTGAAATCAAGGTTTCGCCGTCATACCACTTGTACGTCAGCGGATCATCCACATCCGGGTCGGTCGAAATGCGACCGTCCAAACGAACGATGGTTCCATTCTGCGCGCGCGCTTCCGTGTTGTAATCAATGGATTCAAAGTTGGCCGTCGGGGCGTGATTGTTCGGATTGGTCGAAAGCGTTTTCAGTTGATAGCTATCGGTTAACGTCAGTGCATGCAATGTCACGCCGCCGCCGATGCCTCCCGTCCAGTTCGAGCTGTCGGGCTGTGTGGAAAACGGCGTCATCGGTGCTCCGTTGGTCCAGGCGAAAAT
>CAZXHW010001012.1:0-2805 GCA_964639915.1 uncultured Heliomicrobium sp. | reverse complement strand
AGTTACCGGTTCCTGGAGCGGTCGAACGCTGCACCGTCAAATTACTGGCGCCGGGGCCGCTGATCGTCAAGTTTGGATGGTTCGAATCCGGTAAAACAGTCGCCAAGTTAATTGTCCCCGTCACGCTGAAATTGATCGTCAGCGGCGAACAGACTGTGATTGCATTGGCTTCCTGAATCGCCGCGCGGAGCGTGCATTTTCCATTGCTATCGGCGCAGATGCCATCGCCCGCACTGGCCTCCGAAGTATCCCCTAAGTCGTTGACAGTGAAGAAGGTTGGACAGCCCGTGATTGTCAGGCTGAAGCTTTGTGTGGCCGTGCAACCGAATCCGTCTGTCACTGTTACCGTGAAATTCGATGTGCCAGCCGCCGATGGTGTGCCGGAAAGCACGCCGAAGCTGCCCAGGCTCATACCGGCTGGCACAGCGCCCGCCGTAATCAGAAATGTATATGGGCCAATGCTGCCATTACCTACCAACGTTTGGCTGTAGCTCTGGCCGGTGGTGCCGTTCGGCAACGTGGCGGGCGTAATTACATTCCCGCCGGAATTGGAGAACGTGCAGTTCACGCCCAGCCAGAAACCGGAGGCGATGGTATTTGTGCCATCGCTGAGTGTTCGGGTCGCACGCTGGCCTGCGGTTCCCGTAATTTGCGTTGTTCCATTCGTGCTGGTGCCGCCTCCGCCAACGACGGCGGATTTGTTGATGGTGTAACTACCACCGGAAACTTGCGCGAACGCCTGTCCGCAGCAAATAGCAAACAGCAGCGCGAATGTGCCGGTCAAAAATGAGGCATTGAGTCGTTGGCAATTCATCGGTGATTCTCCGTCCGGATAGCTGGCCTTATAGGTTCTGGCAAACGTCGGCTTGCGGATTCTGCGCGCAGAGCAGTTTGCGCATTCCGTCAATCAGGGCTTGTTGTTGTTTGACCTGTTGTTTGAGCTGGCCTAATTGCTGTTGCTGTTGCTCGAGCCTGACGTCGCGGTCTTTTAGTTCTTCGTGCAAGCCTTGAATGGCAGCCAGCGCCACGCCGTCGGCGTCCACGGTGGAGATGGTTTCCGCGCTGTCGCCGAAACCAAACAGCCGGTTGAAATCCTGCGAGATTGCGCCGATGTGCCGCACCTTGGCGTCTTCGGCTTTGTAGTTCCATGTTTGAATCGGCAGTTGCACGACTTTTTGCAGCACGGCGCGTGGGTTAACTGCGGTGAAGTTGGTTTTCAGCGCGCGGCTGGAACTATTCGTCCACGCGCCGCCGGTAGTTAGGTACGCGCCGGTTGACGTTTCCAGGAAGCGCCCGCTGGTGGCGGTGACGGAACTATTTGCGCCAAACCACATCTGTTGCGCGCGCACAACGAACTGGTTATCTACAATCGGACTGATTGTGACGTTGGTCGAAACATCGCCATAAGCAAAGCTCCCCTGTTTCCCGTTGGTCGAGGCGTGATTGCCCCACGCGGTCGAATAGTCCCCACTTGCCGTTGTGGAATTTCCAAACGCAACTGACTGATTTCCGCTCGCCGTTGTGTCAATACCCATTGCGACCGAGTAATCTCCACTGGCTTGTGTAAAATACCCAAACGCGACTGAGACTTCACCGATGTTTCCGTCATCCCATTGCGGACTAGAGGCGCGGCCAGCGCGGAAGGCGGCTTTGTTCGGATACCACATCATTCGCACGCCTGAGCCTGTCGCGGGGATTGAGCCACTGCCGTGCGTCCCGCCCGCCACAAACCCATTGGTTGGTGTGAACTGCACCAGCGATCCGCTTTGGATCAGATTGGCACTGACCGTCTGATTGGCCGTGAAGGTGTTGGCTGTGTTTTTCAGTGCGACGTTCGACGACAGTCGCGCGTCATCCAACGTGCCGGTGCTGATGTTCGTCGCGTTCAGATTGCTCAGACTCAGGCCGTTGACCGTTCCTGAAATCGAGCCGGAAACGGTCAGGTTGCCGTTGATTTGCGTGTCGCCCGTCGTCCCGCTGACGAACAGCCCCGGCTTGGTGGTGTCGGTGGTGTCGCTGGACGCAAAGAAGCGCAATCCCCCCGATGCCCGCACATTGAATTGATTGTTGGCGGAAGCGCTCAGATTGGTAGTCGTCGAATTATCGCCATACACAAAGCTGCCCGGTTTGGCGTTGGTCGAAGCGTAAGACCCGAGCGCGGTCGAATTGTTTCCGCTCGCTGTCAAGTTAGAGCCCAATGCCACGGAGGTGCTGGCACTCGCCGTCGTATTAGCGCCAAGCGCAACCGAGATGACTCCGCTGGCGGTTACGTTTTGTCCGATGGCGACAGAGGCCGCGCCGATGTTTGCGTCATCCCACTGCGTCCCATCAATGAAGCCCGCGCGAAAGGCCTGCTTGCCCGGATACCACATCATCCGCGTGCCCGCACCTGTGGCTGGAACCGAGCCGTTGCCGAAGGAGCCTTTGGCGACAAAGCCATCGGTCGGCGTGAACTGCACCAGCGTTCCGCTCTGGATCAGGTTGGCATTGACCGTTTGGTTTGCTGTAAAGGTTTGAGCCGTGTTGAGCTTGGCCACATTCGACGACAGCAGCGAATCCAGCAGCGTGCCGGAGGTAATATTGCTGGCGTTCAGGTTGGTGATGCTATTGCCGTTAATCGTACCGCTCACGGTTAGGTTGCCGTTGATCTGTGTGTCGCCTGTTGTGCCACTGATGAACACGCCCGGCCTGGTTTCGTCGCTGGTATTGCTCGACGCGAAGAAGCGTAGGCCCCCCGCTGCCCGCACATTGAACTGATTTTCAGCCGATGCACTGACTGTGATCGGTGTGGAGACATCGCCATAA
>CAZXHW010001011.1:0-2806 GCA_964639915.1 uncultured Heliomicrobium sp. | reverse complement strand
GGTTGCAGACAGGCATAAACATCCGTGGCAATTTCTTGAAGTTGCATACTGGTTCACAGCTAAACGCGATAATAATCGCCGCGCCAGTTTTTGATGGCTTGTTTCAACTCTTTGGGTTTAGTGAACGCTCCGTCAACGGCAAGTTGAGCCAAATTAGGCAGTTCCAGATCAGAAGCAAAACGCATCGCTACAATAAAACTCACCGGCAGGGCGCTGGCCCGAGCAGCCAAATCTGCTGGAAGCAGGCGTTGATAACGAAGCTGCTCTTCCAGGCGAATGACTCTATCCTGAGCTTTAAGCGGATTGACGCGCACCAGCAACATCATCAGCAACAAGCCAAAAGACAGCAATAATTGTTCAGCGTGTTCCCAAGTTGGGCCGTAAACGATGCGCCAAACACAATAAGCAAAGTGAATGAACAGAATCGGAAACAGTACAAAATGAAAAGGTGTGTGCCAACGTGTATGACTGGAAAAGCTTTGGGTGGTTTCGGGCATTAGGGGTTTTCTCCTTTTACAATGACGCTCTCTGCTGTGCAGCTCGTTCAATTTGAACTTTCGGCAAATCAGGCGTGAAATCTTCGCCGGGGTTGATGAACTGATCACGCTCAAATTTGTACTGCTTGTCGTAAAGCTGTTTGTACCGGCCATTGTGCGCAATCAATTCATCGTGCGAACCGCGTTCGACAATTTCTCCAGCTTCCAAAACCAGAATCTGGTCCGCGCTGCGAATGGTCGAAAGCCTGTGAGCGATAACAAACGTGGTGCGACCTTGCCGCAAAGTTCGAAGCCCTTCCTGAATCATGGCTTCGCTTTCGCTGTCCAGGCTGGAGGTTGCTTCATCCAGAATCAGAATTTTCGGATCAGCCAGCAAAGCACGCGCGATTGCAATTCGCTGACGCTGGCCGCCGGAAAGTTTGACACCGCGTTCGCCGACAATTGTTTCGTAGCCTTTTTCAAACCCTTTTATAAATTCGTCGCAGTGAGCGATACGGGCAGCCTCTTCGATTTCAGCGCGGGTCGCGTGCGGCCTGGAAAAGCTGATGTTGTCGGCAATGGTTCCGTCAAACAGAAAATTGTCCTGCAAAACTACGCCGAGATGGCGACGATAGTCTCGCAGCTTTAAACCGGCCAAGTCTCGCCCGTCAATTTTGATCCGGCCCGATAATGGGTGGTTGAAATTCATCACCAAACTGATCAGCGTGCTTTTGCCGGAACCGCTGGAACCAACCAGCGCGGTCGTTGAACCTGCCGGAGAGTTAAACGAAATATTTTTCAGCACTGGAACGTTTTCGTTGTATTCAAAACTGACGCCTTCAAATTCGACTTCGCCGCGCAAAGTGCCTATAGCTTCGCGCTGAGAATCTTCGTCGTCTTCAGTCTTCATATTCAGAATTTCGCGAATACGATCCAGCCCGGCCAAAGCCTCAGTGATTTGAGTTCCAATGGCCGAAATTTCAATCACAGGCATTGCCATCATTCCGGTGAATGCGACATACATAAACATTTCGCCGACCGTCATTTCTCCGGAAAGCACCGCGCGTCCGCCAATCAGAATCATCACCACACCGATGATCCCAATCGCAAGCGCCGATGAGGACATAATCGTTGAAACGCCTGTCATGGATTGCGCCACATTACGGAAAAGCTTGTGCGCTCCACGAGCGAAAACCAGTTCTTCGCGCTTTTCGGCGGTGTAAGCTTTGACGATTCGAATTCCTCCAAGGGATTCTCCCAACCGGCCTGTGATTTCGCTTTGAATCTCCCCGCGTGCGCGAAATAGCGGACGCAGTTTGTTGAAAGCAAAAGCCAATCCACCACCGAACGCGGCCAGAATGACGATCGTCACGCTGGTCAGCCGCCAATTCAGATAAAACAAAACCACCAACGCAATCGCAGCAGTAATCAAACTGCCCGTAAGTTGCACCAAACCGGTTCCAACCAGATTCCGAATGCCATCGGCATCATTCATGATCCTTGAGATCAATTTGCCGGTTTGCGTCGAATCAAAATAGCTGATGGGCAACCGTTCGACTTTCGCCTGAACACGCTTGCGCATTTCCGTAATCGCCCGTTGCGCAGCGACTCCCAGAATCTGCGAAAGTGAAAAGGATGTGGCGGCTTGCAGCAGCGTGGCTCCGCCAACTGCCAACGCAACTTTCAAAAGCAGACTGGTGTCTTTTGTGGGAATCACTCCGTCAATCAGCAGCTTAGTAGAATACGGCAGCACTAACCCCATAGGCCGGTTGATAATCATCAGCACTCCGCCAAGTATCAAACGTCGGCGATGCGATTTGACCAATTCACGAGCTTCAATCCAGGCTTCAGAATAATTGATCCGCTTTTTCTTTTTCTCTTCGCTCACTTCTTCTCCCTAAAGTTGAATCAAACGACGCCCGCAGAAACCTGTTCTGTAAAAGGGAAAACCCATACAGGTGCCGGACGTCGAATCATCCAATACAAAATGAAGCCAATGGCGCTCCAATGATGGCTTCGATGTGCCATTCTTACTCTAATAGAGGTTTCGGGCACAATGGCGAAAGCTCAGATAACACGTTGAACTTGTAATGAAAGCGCGAGATTGATGTCTGGCAGGAAATTATATTTGAAAGGAAGAGGGCGGGTAGTGGGTCTCGAACCCACGGCCTCAAGAGCCACAATCTTGCGCTCTAACCAACTGAGCTATACCCGCCACAAACCTAATTATTGTCTCGCAAACAATGTTTGACGGCTTTTTTTTGGATTACTGGGTTGCCATCAAAGAGCCGTCATAATAATGACCGTTCCATTAGTCGTCAAGGGGTGGG
>CAZXHW010001010.1:0-2810 GCA_964639915.1 uncultured Heliomicrobium sp. | reverse complement strand
GGAAGTCAGGGATGTAGAACGTTGGCTTGGGCCGAACCTGAATTACGAGCCGTGATTCAGCGAATGAATTGAGGTACATCAGCCGTGAACGCATTTTTGGATCAAGTCCCATTCCCCGAACCGGAATTCGTAGATAATCCTGAACCACGTTGTCCGTGCGTGTTGTTGCTGGATACGTCGGGTTCGATGAAAGATGAGCGGAAGGTTTCTGCTCCTGCTTCGCTGTCGCCATTGCAGCAGCTTTTGAAAGATTCTCCGGTGACTCGCAGCGTTCGTCCGATTGATGAACTGAACGAAGGGTTAAAAGCGTTCCGCAACGAATTGATGGCGGATGAACTGGCCGTCAAACGTGTCGAACTTTCGCTGGTGACGTTTGGGCCGGTGCGGCAACTGACAGATTTTCAAACGCCGGATGTCTTTCGGCCCCCACAACTTACCGCCGAAGGCGACACGCCGATGGGGACAGCCATCGAAAAAGCCATCCAACTGGTTAACAACCGCAAAACCGTTTATCGCCAGAACGGGATTTCATATTATCGCCCGTGGATTTTTATGATCAGCGACGGCGAGCCGACGGACAATTGGCAGCGTTCGGTAGAACTGGTTCGCAATGGCGAACATGCCAAAGCCTTCGCGTTTTTCGCCGTTGGCGTCGAAGGAGCCGATTTCAAAAAGCTCAGCCAGCTTTCCGTTCGCCAGCCGCTGCGATTGAACGGGCTGCGTTTCCAGGAAATGTTTATGTGGTTGTCATCGTCGCTTGGATACGTTTCGCGCTCTGCGCCGAGCGATGAGATCAAGCTGGCCAACCCTGTCACGCCCGACGGATGGGCAGCACTGTAGGGGATAGGGTACGGGAGTTGGGAGATGGAATCACATTGCAACCCAACTCCTAAGCCCTATCCCCAAACTCCAACGAAGTTATGTGGAAGTATGGCTTTGCCTCAGTCGCGGGAACTTCTCACCTGAAAGCGGGGATACCTTGCCAGGACGCCAGCAGGGCGGAAATCACTCTTGATCAGAATGGCAATGAGATTCTGATAGCCGTAGCTTCGGATGGCGCAGGCAGCGCGGCGCAGGCGCAGCTTGGGTCTTTGATGGCAGCAGAGTTTTTCATCGCCAAAGTCAAAACGCACTTTGAAACTGGCGGCAACCTGAAACAGTTAGCCGAAGGCTTCATTGAAAATTGGGTAGCGGCGTTTCAGCAAACGGCGGCGAGTTGGGTCGGAGAAGGCGGAACGATTCAGGAATTTGCCTGCACGCTGCTCGCGGCAGTTGTTGGCAACGAACAGAGGATTTACTTTCATCTGGGAGACGGTGCGATTGTCGAAAGCGAAAACGATCTTTACCGCTGCGCCAGTTGGCCTCAGCAAGGGGAATACGCCAACACGACGCACTTTTTGACCGATGCCGACGCCGCCAGCAAAATTGTTGTTGAGTTGAAAGATTACAGCGTTGACGAAGTGGCCCTATTTACCGACGGGCTTCAGAATTTGGTGCTGGATTATCGAACGCAGTCAGCGCATTCTCCGTTTTTCGCTCCGTTGTTCATTTGGTTGCGGCCACGACCGAGCGGCTTTTCACAGGAGTTTTCAGATTCGCTGGCGGCGTATTTGAACTCGGAAAAATTCAACGCCCGCACCGATGACGACAAGACGTTGCTGCTGGCAACGCGCAAAACCAGTTAAAGGCTATGAGCAGGATTTTCTACAACTCTCAGTCCCAGCCAGTTCAGATCGGCCAAAAGATTGGAACCGGTGGCGAAGGCACAGTTTACGAAATTGCTGGCCAAAGTGATTTTGTTGCAAAGGTTTATCACGAAGCGCCCGAAGCCGAAAAAGTCGAAAAGTTGATTGCGCTTTCAAGGTTTAGCAATGAACGATTGCTGAAAATCGCAGCCTGGCCGGTAGAGGTTTTGCACGTCGAAGCCGGTGGAGCGCTTGCCGGATTCGTGATGAAGCGGATCGGTCAAGCCTCGGAAGTTCACACCTTGCATAGCCCAAAAAGCCGTCTGCAAAAATTCCCCGAAGCTTCGTGGGCGTTTTTGATTTATGTGGCAGCCAACATTGCCCGCGCCGTAGCCACAATGCACGAACACGATTTCATCGTGGGCGATCTGAATCCCAAAAACATTCTGGTTACGCACCAAGCGACAGTGACATTGCTGGATTGCGATAGCTTTCAGGTAACGGCGGAAGGCAAAACCTTCCGTTGTGAAGGTGGCTTTCCGGAATATCTGCCGCCGGAGCTTCAAGGACTAAGCCTGCGCGATGTAGAGCGAAAGGCGGACCACGATTGTTTTGGACTTGCTGTAGTTATTTTTCAATTGTTGTTTATGGGCAGACATCCGTTTTCCGGCAGATTTTTGGGCGAAGGCGAGCTGACGCTGGAAGACGCAATTCGAAATTCACGGTTCGCTTTCGGCGCTGACGCCGCGGACCGACTGATGCAGCAACCTCCGGGAACTTTGCCGCTGGAAGCCGTTCCGGTCTCGTTGAACGATCTGTTTCGTCGGGCATTTCTTTCTGCCGACCGACCGAAGCCGCAGGAATGGATTGAACCGCTGGAATCGCTGGCCAAATCGCTGAAAGCTTGCAATCTGCACACAGGCCATTTTTTCTTTAACGCACTAACAGAATGTCCGTGGTGCGAAATTGAAATGCGCGCTCGCATCCGGCTGTTCAATTTTTCGCTGAACGGGCACAACGGGCATCGCAGCCATTTCAAACTCGATGATATCTGGTCGAAGATCGAAACACTGAAAGCCCCACAAACTGCTCTTGTATTATCCAATCTGCGCAACCCATTGACGC
>CAZXHW010001009.1:0-2813 GCA_964639915.1 uncultured Heliomicrobium sp. | reverse complement strand
ATGCCGGAACCGATGATGCCGCTGATCACAATCATCGTGGCGTCGAAAAGGTTCAGTTTGCGGGCGAAGGTTGAAGAGTCGGGGGTTGGAGATGGCACTTTCGCGTTTTCCTTTTTGACTATAAAGAAGCCAACACTGCCAGCATCTCATCGTGAACTTTGCCGTTGGTGCAGAGCAAACTTGGTGTGTGATTGTCGAAAGCCGAACCATCCAGCTTTGTCACGCGGCCTCCGGCTTCTTCGATAATGACCCAACCGGCGGCGACATCCCAGGCGTTCAGGCCTTTTTCCCAAAAGCCTTCCATGCGCCCGCAGGCGACACAAGCCATGTCAATCGCGGCGGCTCCGAGGCGGCGAACAGCTTGGGCGTGGTTCAGGAATTCGCGCCAGGCGGGCAAGTATTCTTCCATTCGTTCGCGCACGTCATAGGGAAAGCCGGAAACCAGCAGCGCCTTTTCCAGAGTTTCAATTTCGGAAACTCTGATTTTCTCTCCGTTGCAGGTTGCGCCTGCGCCGCGTTCGGCGGCAAACATTTCATCGCGGCTGGGATCGTAAATCACCCCGGCGATGGATTCGCCGTTGTGTTCGACGCCAATCGAAACCGCGTAACACGGAAAGCCATGCGAAAAATTCGTCGTGCCGTCCAGCGGATCAATGATCCACGTGTATTCGCCAGATTCGTGTGAACTGACGCCACTTTCTTCGGCCAGAATTCGATGGGTTGGGTAATGCGAAGAGATGAGTTCTTTGATGTGCCGTTCACTGGCCAAATCGGCTTCAGTGACCAGATTGATGCGGCCTTTGTGTTCGATTCGAAAGCCACGCGCAGCGAAATCCTGCAAAATGGCTCCAGCTTCGCGTGCGGCTCTGATAGCTAATTCAATCATTGTTAGGTTGTAGGGTACAGGTTTCAGATTTGCAGCAAGCAAGGATTATCAACGGGCGCTTGGCAACTGACAACTGCAACCTATCACCTATCACTTATCACCTGAGCCCTGATCGCAGCAGCCAACAGCGGAATCATCAATTCGTGGTGACCTGTGATGCTGTAGCCTTTGCCTGCGCCACCCGCGACAGGACGGCGAACCACATTGGTAGCCGGGCGGTAATGCTGAATGAAATCGAAATTGGCTGTGGTGAAATCGGCTAGTGAATGGCCGAGATTGCGAACGACCGTAACGGCTTTCAGGAAAATTTCTGGCAGCGTCACGGCTGAGCCTAAATTCAGGTAAACGCCTCCGCCATCGAGTTCCCGAACAATCGAGCTGAAAAGTTTGAAGTCGCGGTAGCTGGCCGCTCCAAGAGCCTCGCCGTCTGCGTTCGGATGAATGTGAATGATGTCCGTTCCGATGGTGATATGGGCGGTGACGGGAACTTGGAGTTTGTACGCTTCGTGCAGCAAGGAAAATTCAGCGTACGGCGGCTTCGCTTCCACCAACATTCGGCCAACCGATTCACCGATTCCAAGGGTATGGCCTGCGCCTCGCTTGATTGCTTCGTTCAGCAAGCGCCCGGTTTCTTCGGCCATCCCAAAAGCGCCAGAGCCAAGCGCACTGTCGACATCTTCGGAAGTCCAGCCAGCCAGCGCAATCTCGAAGTCATGAATAATGCCGGAACCGTTCGTTGCCAGCGCGGTAACGAAGCCTCGGCGCATCAGATCAATCAGGACCGGAGCCAGGCCGGTTTTGATAACGTGACCGCCGAAGCCCCAGATGATCGCCCGCCCTTTGGCTTTGGCGTCAACAATTGCAGCAACAACTGCCCGCAAACTTTCGGCTGCCAGAATATTCGGGAGCGAGTCAAGCAAAGCGGCTGTGGCATTCGCCTGTTCGTCACCGAGGGGTTTCGCAAAATCGCGCACCGTCACTTTGCTCGGCCTGTCGTAGAGCGAGTAAGTGGCGATGCGCGAAAAATCAATGGGATCGAAGTTGTAAACGGACATCACGCAGATAGTTATTGCAGCGTGAACCGGAAAGTCAAGACTCCTTGAACTTTGACTGGAATGCCAGAAAGTTCGGTCGGTTTGAACTGCCACTTGCGAGCAGCTTCCAATGCAACTTCGCGTAATTCTTCAGGGCCGCTGACCACAATGGTTTCAATAACGTTTCCTTCTTCGGAAACCAAAATCTGGACTTGAACATCACCCTGAACCCTCGCCTTTTTTGCTTCTTTCGGATAAGCAGGTTGAGGTCTCTTAATTGCGCCTGCCTGCAATACTCCGGCGGAAACTTTGATCTTTTTGGGCGCAGGCGGCCCTTCTTTTTCTTCAGCCACTGACTTGGGCATTGGCGGCGGAGGAGGCGGGGGCTGATCATTGCTGGCAGATTCCAGCTTTGGCAATTGAAACGAGTCCAGGAATTTCGCCATTGTGCTATCTGCTTTTCCGCCCAGCGTCGGAAGCGTAACCAGCATGTATGCGTGACCGTTCGCCATATACATACGGCATACTCCCGTTACAAAATCGTTTTTCAACGTTAATTCGCGTCCCAGGTTTCCATCCAGGCTAATTTCTTTTTCGGCAATCACTTTCGCCTTCATTGAAGAAACAAGCCCTCCGCCGAAGCTTTTGAAAAACTCCTCTTGCCCCTCTCTCGACAGCGCTGGCCCCGGAACAACCAGATGCCCAACCAAACAGAACACGCCGTCTCCGGCTGCCGTCAGCGTTTCAATCTTCAGGTCATCTATGATCTTGCTTTCCCTGGTCGGCTCAGCAGGCATCGTCACCTTGAAACCAAGTCTCGGTTCGGCGATTTCCTTCCAGATTGCGGTTTCGACGATTGTACCCGCAGCCGTTGAAACAGTGTCTTGAGTGAC
>CAZXHW010001008.1:0-2833 GCA_964639915.1 uncultured Heliomicrobium sp. | reverse complement strand
CCGGCTGGACGCCGGGATCGCGTTTGAATCGTTGATCTTTGAAAACATTTAACGCGTCGTGGACAAAATCATCGCCGAATTGCAATCCCAGTTAAAAGACAAGAACGTCGAATTGGAATTGGCGGAAAATGGCCGCGCCTGGCTGGCCAACAAAGGCTTCGATAAACAATTTGGCGCTCGCCCCATGGCCAGACTGATCCAGTCCCAGATCAAGGAAAAATTGGCCAACGAAATTTTGTTCGGCAGTCTGCAAAATGGCGGCAAGGTTACGGTGACGGAAGCTGACGGCGAACTGAAGCTGGATTATCAATCCCCCTCAAGTGAAACCGAGGTATAAGCGAATGCAATGTCCAAGCTGCCGTAGCGACATTCCTGACAACCAATTCTATTGCCCGATTTGCCGGGCCAGCGTTTACAGCTACGTGCCTGAAAACTCGAGGTCTTCATCCGGAGGCAGGCTCGAACGCGCGGGGAAGCGTTTGTTGGAAGTGTTTCTGTTTCTGATTTTAGTCGGAATAGGATTTGTGTTGGCACGCGCCATCAAATGGAAGGATTTGCTAAGCGGGGTTCTGCCCGCGGCGGCGACCACAGCAACGCCAAAACCTGATCGTCCACAATCATCACAACCGGATTCACCTGGAAAACGAAAGGCGACAGATTCTTCCCCATCAAAAGCTTCGGAAGGAAAATCTGCAGATTCCGTCAAATCAGCTACAGCAGAAAGCACAAGTGACAAAAAGCCAAAGGAAGAACCTTCCTCCAGTGAATCCAAACCTACGCCAAAACCTACTATCCAGCCGACGCCCAAACCTCCGGCCAATAACTGAAAATCAAGAATTGGAGCGTTTTTCGTGCTCGAATTGCCGCGTCGAGTCTTCGACGATGCTTTGATAAGGCACTGAAGCTTCGTTCAAGGCTCTGTTGGTTGTTCCGCGCGGAAGCGATGACGGTGGGGCATAAGAATTTGGCTGAACAGGTTGAATCGTTGTTGTTTCTTTTTTGTTCGAGGGCTTTATCAATCCGATCAAATACCGGCAAATCAGGATCAGCGCGGTAAAGCCTCCAGCCATAAAAAAGAATGGCAGCGGTCCATGCCTACCATCGTCCCTGGATAATTCGTACGTCCCCAGCGTGACGACGATAAATCCGATCACACTCAACAAAGCAACCGTTGCGAATACAAGGTTGGGCGAAACCGCTGGCGCAGGCGCGGAACTGTTCATCTCCGAGATAATTTCGCGCGCGCGGTCTATTGCCAGCAGATTCGTTCCGCAACGTGTGCAGAATTTCTGTCCTTTTGAATTGTCAGTCCCGCAGTTCGGGCAAAACATGTTCGTCGTCTCCTTCGTGGTCGTACCAGGTTGTCTTTGGTTGCCGCGGAGTGTATCACCGCAATTCGATCAGCAAAATTCATTCGGGGAATTAACGAACTGGCTTTACGGAGAATCACGATGCTCAGTTTCAAGAATCAAGTCATTCTGATTACAGGCGCTTCGCGCGGCGTCGGAGCGGCTGCGGCGATCAAATTCGCAGAAGCCGGCGCGGCGGGCGTTGTCATTAATTTCAAAGCGAATCGGAGTGCAGCAGAATCGGTCGCGAGATCTGTGGAACATTTCGGCGCAAAAACACTGGCAGTAAAAGCCGACGTTTCGATCGCCAGTGAGGCAAAATCACTCTTCAAACAAACCTTGGGAACCTTCGGGCGGCTGGACGTAGTAGTCGCCAATGCGGGAATTTGGCCTGCCGAAGATCGCGCAATCACGGAACTCGATGAAACGCAGTGGAATGAAACTATGCGCGTGAACGTAAACGGCGTGTATCACGTGTGCCGGGAAGCTGCCGCCATCTTCACTGCCCAGCACGGCGGTAAGATGGTCATTGTCAGTTCGACCGCCGGACAACGCGGCGAAGCGTTTCATTCCGATTATGCGGCTTCGAAAGGCGCGGTCATCAGCCTGACCAAGTCTCTGGCCGCAGAGCTTGGGCGTTCCAATGTGAATGTCAATTGTGTCGCGCCCGGATGGGTTGATACGGATATGGCAGCTTCAGCTTTGAAAACAGACGTGACAAAGCTGGCGGCAATCAAAGCTGCAATTCCTTTAGGCCGAGTGGCGACAGCGGAAGACGTGGCCAATCCGATTCTTTTTCTGGCTTCCGAACTGGCGCGGCACATTACGGGTGAAATTTTGAACGTCAATGGCGGTTCCGTTTTATGCGGCTGAAAGGTTGTGAAAAACAAAAGGGAATTGACGCTTCCTCACTAGCCGTCAATTCCCTTTTGTTTTACTTGGCGAATAGCCACTCTATGCGATGCGATTACTATGACCTGGCAATGAACGAATCATTTGACCTTGGTCTGTCTCACACAAGCTGGCAACTCACACGCGCTCAAACTGAAAAAGTTCCCAAAGAAACCGTCTCTCAGGGACAATCTCACTTCTTGCTTTTCTTCAAGCGAGCCGTCTGCAAAACCTCGCTGGTATGAACCGGCGTAGCGTGATTGAGCACGGTGTGGCCAACGGTGATCAGCAATTGATCATCACGCCCGCGAAACTGGCCTTTCAAAGGTTGATCGCCAATTTGCTTCACAACCCCTTCCCTGACCATATTCCAGAATTGTTTTTGCGTGATCCAGTATTCTTTGCCGTTGTTGCAAACGATTAAAGCCGTTTTCTTGACTCGCATAAGTGAACCTTGGAGTGCCGCGCCTGTGGCGTAGCTTTGGTAATCCTTTCTAAAGCAATGCCTAAGATAAAACTCGAAACTGGATTTTGGCATAGTTTCGCCTCTTCGTCAGCGAAACTTTTAAGTCACCAAAGCTACAACCAGAAGA
>CAZXHW010001007.1:0-2838 GCA_964639915.1 uncultured Heliomicrobium sp. | reverse complement strand
CGGGCGCGTTCAACGGTGGTCATAACCTGCATCACCTGACGCTGAACGTCACAGACGGCTACATCGTTCCGGTCTTCCCACCAAGCTGCTAGTAGCTGCTTGAAGTTAGACTGGTGAATGCTAGTTAATCTATAAAGAAGGCGGACATGAAAATGTCCGCCTTCTTTATTGGATGCACCTCAACCTGGCTACCTGATTCCTTCCGAAGCCTTCCAAAAAATAATAACTCTCATGTCAGACTATTGGGCAAAATATAAATGCGAAAACCAATAACTATCCATCTCACGTAGATGGAGACAATGAAGACGTCCTCTCACATAGTTGCGGCAAGGCAAAAGAAAGTCTTTCCTTGTCACGACCAACACTGGATCGAACTGATTCATAGAATGTCTGCCGGAGATCAGTCCGCTCTGGCGGAATTTTATGATCAGTCAAGCGGGCTGGTTTTCGGCTTGGTCGTGAGAATCCTGAATGATAGGAATGCAGCGGAAGAAGTTACGCTGGATGCCTATTACCAAGTCTGGCGGCAGGCGCAAAATTACAATTCTGAGCGTGGAAAACCTTTGTCGTGGTTAATTGTGATTGCCCGCAATCGGGCCATTGACAGGTTGCGGGCCACCAGGTTGTCCAAACAGGAACAAGCTCCACTGGAGGAAGCCGCATCTTTTTTGACATTGGAAGGCACGCCAGAGGATTCGGCATCAGCCAACGAGCGGAAGAAAATTGTTCGTATGGCATTAGGTCAACTCAAGCTGGAGCAGCGCCAATTAATTGAAATCGCTTTTTTTGCCGGACTGACCCATCAGGAAATTGCGGACAAGCTTCAATTGCCCTTAGGAACCGTTAAAACCAGAATTCGCGCAGGCATGGTAAAACTGCGTGAATTGCTGATTCAGCTATAATCAGTTCACCGTCCTTCCAATTCCTTCACTTTATTCATTTTCTCTTTCCTTCAAATCTGAATGCCTCCGGAATAGTGCACTCAAGATAAATCCTTTTTCGAATTCAAAGACGAACAATTCAACCCGCAGATAATTCCTCGATTACAAAACGGGGAAACTTTCGCGCCTTTCCTGGAAAAACGTGTATTGCCGAGAAAACCCAGTCTCTTTTTGAACAGACTGCTTCTCCCAATAGTGCTCAAATTACCGAGGGATTTGTTCTTTGCGACGTCTATCGCTGTAGCAGACGACTATGAAGCTGAAGATCTAGACTCGGCAACACACGATTAAGACACTGCTGAAAAAAAACTGCAAAGAATAAAACCAATAGAGAGTTTATTACGAATTAGTAAACGACGGTGATTACGAGGAGTAAATCAAGCAGGAGAAAAGAGGGCAATTTGATACGAGCCTATCCCCAGGTCTTGCCTTTTGCTGCGCTCCACGCTGACTAATGTTCAACCCAATTCAACTAACATAAAAAGGTTTTGCCTTTCAGGGGGAGATCTGTCTAATGAAGAAGATAAAGAAACAAATGGTGCTCAAAATCTCAATTGCTCTTTGTTTGGTCGGTTTGCTGAATGCAACGGTTTTGTTGATTACTGGCGTTCCATTGCCAATTGCGCCATCAGTGGAAGCTAGCAGTTCCCAGGTATTGGATCAGCAATATGAAGGAACGGTTTATGCCGTAACTGCCGGAAACAATCTCATCAGCTTTAATGCCATCACACCCAGTGCGGTCATTCGCAGTGCGGCCATTACAGGTTTGGCTTCAGGAGAAACCATTACGGGAATTGATTTTCGACCGCGCACCGGTCAGCTATATGGCATTAGCAGCACCAGCCGTATTTACACAATCAATACGATGACCGGAGCTGCGACAGTGGTGGGCGGCGCAGCGTTGACTCCAGCTTTGTCCGGCACTTCCTTTGGCGTTGATTTCAACCCAACCGTTGACCGCATACGATTGGTCAGCGACGCCGATCAGAATTTGCGCCTGCATCCGGACACAGGCGCCGTCGCTGCCACAGACACAAATCTGAATTATCCAACAGGCGACGCCAACGCGAATATAAATCCCAATGTAGTTGCTGCCGCCTATACAAGCAACTTTAATGCGGCGACCAGCACGACACTTTTCGGCATTGATTCCAATCTGGATATTTTGGTTCGGCAAGGTTCGGCGGGCGGCGCGCCGACTTCGCCAAATACGGGGCAACTGGCGACCATTGGGGCGCTGGGTATAAACACCACGGATCAAGTTGGTTTTGATATATCCGCGCCTGGCGATACAGCCTTGGCTTCATTGACTGCGCAGGGCGCGACGACTTCCGCGCTGTATTCAATCAATCTGACAACCGGCGCAGCGACGATGATTGGGACAATCGGCGGGACAGACATTATCCGGGACATTGCCATTGTCACGCGTGTCGAAACCATTTACGCCGTCAACGCGAACAATCAGCTTTTGAGCTTCAACAGCGGAACGCCGGGTGCGGTTACTACGCGAGTGATCACAGGGTTGCAGGGAGCCGAATCGGTGCTTGGCATTGATTTTCGCCCGGCAACCGGACAACTATTCGCTATTACAAATGCCGGTCGGGTGTACACGATCAATACTACAACTGCTTTAGCCACGCCGGTCAGTGGGGCAGCGATCAATCCGCCTCTAAACGGCAACGCCTTCGGTTTTGATTTCAACCCCGTTCCTGACCGCATTCGCCTGGTCAGTGACGCCGAACAGAATTTGCGACTGAACCCTAATAATGGAACTGTCGCAGCGGTTGATACGAATCTGACATATGCGCCAGGAGATCCAAATGCCAGCGCGAATCCAACCATTGTCGGAGCGGCTTACACAAACAGCCAGGCCGGAGCGACAACTACTACTTTGTAT
>CAZXHW010001006.1:0-2841 GCA_964639915.1 uncultured Heliomicrobium sp. | reverse complement strand
TCCGCCATACACTGCGACAGCGGTCAAAAAGCTGGTAGCTGCCGGAGCAATCATCGTCGCCAAGCTGAACATGGATGAGTTTGCGATGGGTAGCTCGACGGAAAATTCCGCCTTCGGCACGGTTAGAAATCCCATCAATACGGATTACGTTCCAGGCGGCAGTTCGGGCGGTTCGGCGGTATCGGTTGCTGCCGGACACGTGCCCGTCGCGCTGGGTTCGGATACTGGAGGTTCGATTCGTCAACCGGCTTCGTTTTGCGGAATTGTTGGGTTGAAGCCAACGTATGGCCGAGTTTCCCGTTCCGGCTTAGTGGCATTTGCTTCGTCGCTGGATCAAATTGGACCGTTTGCAAACTCCGTCAAAGACGCAGCCAGAATGCTGCAAGTGATTTCCGGTCATGATCGTTACGATTCGACTTCGGCCAATGTAGAAGTGCCGGATTACCTGTCAGCGCTGACCGGTGACATCAAAGGTTTGCGTGTTGGCGTTCCGCCGGAATGCTTTGGCGAAGGTCTGGATTCGGAAGTTCGCGCGAACGTCGAAGCTGCCATCAACAAGCTGAAAGAGCGAGGCGCGGAAATTGTTGAAGTTAACTTGCCGCACACAAAGTACGTCGTCGCGGTGTATTACCTGATTGCGACTGCTGAAGCTTCGGCGAATCTGGCGCGGTTTGACGGCGTGCGGTATGGCCATCGCACGGAAGAAGCCGGCTCGCTTTCCGAGCTGTATCGCAGAACGCGGGACGAAGGGTTTGGCGCCGAAGTCAAACGGCGAATTATGCTGGGCACGTTTGCGTTGTCTTCCGGCTATTACGACGCGTATTACGAAAAGGCGCAGCGTGTGCGCGCGATGCTGGTGAATGATTTTGCTGAAGCCTTCAAAAAGTGCGATGTCATCGCTACGCCCACGGCTCCGACGCCTGCGTTCAAGATCGGCGAAAAGTCTGACGACCCGCTGGCAATGTATCTTGGCGACATTTACACAGTGACGATCAATCTGGCAGGCGTTCCGGCCATCAGTCTTCCGTGCGGAGCCTCGTCAGCCGGATTACCAATCGGAGTGCAGTTGATCGGCAATCATTTTGATGAAGCACGATTGCTAAATGCGGCCTTTGCTTGTGAACAGTAACGCTCATCTGAAACACGCCCAGGCAAATACAACCAATATAATCACGCCCAACAGCAGCAGCGGCACTGCTGTTTTCAGCGATCTGGCACTTTGAACAAGCTTGCCATCCTTATCGGAACGGACAGCGATCCCTTCAACCTGTCTATCTTTTGAAAAGGATCTGGTTTGGGCGGAACGTTTTCTGGCGGATTCAACTTTTGCTTTTAACAGAGCAAGTTTTCGTTTGCGGTCCGATTCGGTGTCCGGAATTTCCAGAGAATTCAGGACTGCCGTAAATTGACTGATCGGCCAATTGATCGGGATGATCAATGTGTCGAAGTGCAGAGCGCCGCCGTTTGTTTCGGCGAGTTCGTATTCGATGGGCAATATGACAGCATCCTGGCTTTGGTGCTGAGCGCGCACGTTATCCACGCGCAAGCTAGGCAGGCGCGAGTAGTGAATGTTGGTTGGCTTCTGATGCGCCATCGTGGCATTTCCAACAGGGCAAGCTCAATTCTCATTGATCAGCTTTTCAATTTGCTTCTCTAATTTTCGATATTCTCCGGTACCGCGTTTGATGTGCCGAATGTTACCTCGACGATCAATCAAAACAACGGTTGGCAGGCTGGCAACGACGAAGCGTTCGTCATTGGTTACATCATCCATCTTGCCAATGGCTATCGGATAGCTGATTTGATGTTTGGTTAAAAAGCTGCGTAAAGCAGTTAGCTCCTGCTCGCGCGTTAATCCTTCCACGGTATCCGACCGTCCGTAAAGCCTGGTCACGCCGATAATTTCCAAGCCTTTGGCGGAATACTTTTTCTGCAATTCACGCCAGGCAGGAAAGGCGGCTGCGCATTGGCTGCACCACATGGACCAAAAATCCAGCAGTACCACTTTGCCGCGCAAGTTGGCCAGACTGACCGGCTCGGAATTGATCCAACGCGGAGCCTCTATTGCTGGGGCTGGAGTAAACATCAAACGAGTGGCAGCCAACTCTGCTTCATAAAACGAACGCAGTACTGCCTGCTCTTCGAATTCTGTGGCGAGCACTCTTTTGTGAAATGCCTCAGCTTCTTTTTTTAATCCAAGCCGCTCCTGCGCGGAAATGAATTCCGCTGCCAGACTCAATCGGTCCCGCAACATTACATCCGACAAGCGATCTTCTGAATCCGTAAATCTGCTTCTTCTCGTTTTCAGGTTATAACCGCGAGGTGCCTG
This sequence comes from uncultured Heliomicrobium sp., assembly GCA_964639915.1. Lineage (GTDB taxonomy): Bacteria > Acidobacteriota > Blastocatellia > RBC074 > RBC074 > RBC074. The sequence goes on along the minus strand of CAZXHW010001006.1, from coordinate 512 downwards.
TTTCAGCACAATGTCGTAGCGTCCTCGCTCTCGCCATTGAGTCACTACTTCTTTGATCAGACCCACGCGTGAAGCCACTTGAAACGGATTTTCCGGCATTTCCTGATTCAACTCATCCAGGAGTTTTTGCGCTTCTTCGAGCTGGCCCAACTCCAACAGGGAACGAATGATGCCGGATTGTACGGCTTCGGCCCCTCTGAATTTTGGCTCGGCTTTTAGAAATGCGCGGCCCGCTTCAATGGCTTGAGCAAACATTTCTGTTTGCTGGTACAAGGAATACAAGGCCAGCAATTCATCGTCTTTCCAATCCGCAATTTTGAATCTGGCGATTTCAGGACCAGCTTTTTTTCTAGAGGCTTCCAGGCGGGCTTCCAATTCATAAAGCTGCGCTTTGCCGTCGCTGAGCTCACGCTCGAATTCTTCCTGCAATTTAAGCTGCTCGTTTTGTAACTGCCGCAAGGTTTTAGAGGGCTTCCCGCTCTGCGCAAACGCTGGCAACCAGGCCGCTGGCA
>CAZXHW010001005.1:0-2841 GCA_964639915.1 uncultured Heliomicrobium sp. | reverse complement strand
ACGCTCTACGCTCCGACCGACGGCTTCGTCCTGACACGTAATGCCTTTCCAAAACAGCGCGTGACGCCGGAGACGGAACTCTACGCGATCGCCGACCTCTCGACGATCTGGGTGCTCGCCGACGTCTACGAGTACGAAGCGCCGGAGATTAAGGTCGGGCAGACGGTCAACGTCACGCTCTCTTACTACTCTGGACGAACGTTTCGCGGCAAGGTCAGCAACATCCTGCCGCAACTCGACAGTGCGACGCGCACGCTCAAGGTGCGCATCGAGTTGGCTAATCCGAAATTTGAACTCAAGCCCGATATGTACGCCAACGTCGAGTTGAAGATTGACTACGGCAAACGGTTGGTCGTGCCGCAGGAGGCGGTGATGGATTCGGGGGCGGAGCAGTTGATCTTTATTGCGCACGAAGGTGGGTACTTCGAGCCACGCAAGGTGCAGTTGGGGGCGAAGGTGGACAACCAGTTCATCGTGCTCGGCGGGTTGAAGTCGGGCGAGCGCGTGGTGACTTCGGCCAACTTCCTGGTTGACTCGGAGAGCAAGCTGAAGTCGGCGGCTGGCGGCATGGGGATGCCTGGCATGAGCCATGGTGGCGGCGCGGCTGGCGAAAAGAAAGCGATGCCAAAGGAAGGCCAGCCAACGCCGCAGGCTGATCATTCGCAGCATCAACCGAGCACGACGCCTGTTCCGCAGACCAAAGTGGAAGATCATTCGCAGCATCAACAAAAGTCCACGCCGACGCCGACCCCGAAGGCGCAAGCACCAGATCATTCGCAGCATCAGGTCAAGCCGGAGCGCAAGATTCTCTATTGGTACGACTCGATGCATCCGAACTACAAATCGGACAAGCCGGGCAAAGCGCCAGATTGCGGCATGGACTTGACGCCGAAATACGCGGACGAGAAGGAGCAATAAGAGGAAGCGATGATCAACAAAATTATCGAGGCATGTGCCCACAACAAATTCATCGTCCTTCTCTTCGTTGGGATGGCCACGCTCGCAGGCTTGTGGTCAATCAAGAACATCACGCTCGATGCGATCCCCGACCTTTCGGATACGCAGGTCATCATCTACTCGCGCTGGGATCGCAGCCCGGACATCATGGAAGATCAGGTGACCTACCCGATCATCTCGTCGCTGTTGGGCGTGCCGAAGGTCAAAGACATTCGCGGCTTCTCGGACTTTGGCTACTCCTATGTCTACATCATTTTTGAGGACGGCACGGATATTTATTGGGCGCGCTCGCGCACGCTCGAATATTTGAGCAACATCCTGCCGAAGCTGCCGCAAGGCGTGAATGTGGAACTCGCGCGCGACGAGACGGCGGTGGGATGGGTATTTGAATATGCGCTAGTGGATAGGACTGGAAAGAACAACCTCGCGCAGTTGCGCACTTTTCAGGACTGGTATCTGCGCTATGCGCTTCAAGCTGTGCCCGGTGTGGCCGAAGTTGCCCCCTTGGGAGGCTTCGTCAAGCAGTATCAGGTCAATGTTGATCCGAATGCGCTGCTGGCTTACGACATTCCGATTGACCGCGTGGTTTCAGCGGTGCGCCAGGGCAATCAGGACGTGGGTGGACGTCTGGTTGAATTCTCAGGCCGCGAATATATGGTGCGCGGGCGCGGCTACATCAAACAGCTTGATGATGTCGGGAACATCGTGGTGGGCACAAGCAAACAAGGCGGCACACCGGTGCTGATAAAAAACCTTGGCACTGTCACACTCGGCCCCGACATCCGTCGCGGCATTGGTGAACTCGATGGCGAGGGTGAAGTCGTCGGCGCGGTAGTCATCATGCGCTACGGCGAGAATGCCCGGAAGGTGATCGAACGGGTGCGGACGAAGCTCGATGAGATGAAAGCGTCGCTGCCGCCAGGCGTGGAGATCGTGACGACTTATGACCGCGCTGAGTTGATTGACCGTGCCGTCGAGACGCTCAAGGGTACGCTTATCGAGGAACTGATCATCGTCAGCATCGTTATCATGATTTTCCTCTGGCACATCCCTTCGGCACTGGTGCCGATCATCACCATCCCGATCACAATCATCATCTCGTTTATTCCAATGTACTGGATGGGTCTGACCGCCAATATCATGAGCCTCGGCGGGATTGCGGTCGCCATCGGCGCGATGGTGGACGCGGCGATTGTCGTGGTCGAGCAGACGCATAAGAAGCTCGAACACTGGGACGCCGAGGGGCGGCCCGGCAGTTATAAAGATGTCGTCATCAGTGCGGTCAAGGAAGTCGGCGGGCCGAGCTTCTTCGCGCTGCTCGTGATTGCGGTCTCGTTCATCCCGGTCTTCACGCTCGAAGGGCAGGAAGGCCGCCTCTTCAAGCCGCTCGCCTACACGAAGAATTTCTCGATGGCGATTGCGGCTTTCCTTGCGATCACGCTCGACCCCGCGATCCGGCTGCTTTTTACGCACATGGATCCGTACAACTTCCGCCCGCGCTTCTTGGCGAAGATCGTCAACGCGGTGCTAGTCGGCAAGATTCACAGCGAAGAGACGCATCCGATCAGCCGCCCGCTCATGAAAATCTACCATCCCATCTGCGAACTGGTGCTGCGCTTCAAGTGGACTACTGTGGGCGTAGCGGTGCTCACAGTGATCTTGACCATCCCGATCTTTGAAAAGCTCGGCTCGGAGTTTATGCCGCCGCTCGATGAAGGCGTGCTGCTCTACATGCCGACCACGCTGCCGGGCATCTCGATCACACAGACGCAACAACTGCTTCAGGTGATGGACAAGACGCTCAAGAGCTTTCCCGAAGTCGCGCGCGTCTTCGGGAAAGCGGGCCGCGCTGAGACCGCGACCGATCCGGCTCCGTTCTCGATG
>CAZXHW010001004.1:0-2852 GCA_964639915.1 uncultured Heliomicrobium sp. | reverse complement strand
GCCCGGCGGATGAGCGCGAAGCGTATCTGACAAGCGTTTGCGGCGGTGATCAGGAACTTCAGCGCGAAGTCCTTTCGCTGCTGGCACGGGATACCAGCGAAGACTTGATCCAGGATCAGATTGTAAGCGCCGCATTGTCACTGACGACGGGAGCAAAAAACGATCTGACCGGAGAGCGCATCGGCCCTTACCGTCTGACACGGCTGATCGGACGCGGTGGAATGGGCGCGGTCTATGAAGCAGTGCGCGACGACGAGCAGTTCCAGCAACAGGTTGCGGTCAAGCTGATCAAGCGCGGTATGGACACGGACTTCGTGCGCGAACGTTTCTTGCGCGAGCGGCAGATTCTGGCTTCGCTTGATCATCCGCATATTGCTCGTCTGTTCGATGGCGGAACTACATCCGACGGCTCGCCCTACTTTGTTATGGAATTCGTCGCTGGCCAGCCGATCACAGACGATTGCCGCAGCCGCAAGCTCTCACTGAATCAGAGTCTGAAGCTTTTTCGGCAGGTCTGTTCCGCCGTCCAACATGCCCACCAGAAGTTGGTCATCCACCGCGACCTGAAACCAAGCAACATTTTGATCACGGAAGATGGGACGCCGAAGCTGCTCGATTTCGGCATTGCCAAGCTGCTCACGCCCGATGTGAGCCAGGCCCACACGCGAACCGAAACGGCGCTGCGTTTGATGACACCCGATTACTCCAGTCCGGAACAGGCGCGCTGGTCGGCGGTGGCCACGACGACCGACGTTTACTCGCTAGGTGTCGTGCTTTATGAACTGCTGACCGGGCAGCGCCCGTATGAGTTCAAGACCTATTCCCCCGCCGAAATTGAGCGCACCATCTGCGAAACCGAAACCGAAGAGCCCAGCAAGGTTGTCAGCCGGATGACAGATGCGCCTGCCAGACTGGCCCGCCAACTGGCGGGCGATTTGGACAACATCGTGCTGATGGCAATGCGTAAAGAGCCGGAACGGCGTTATCAATCGGTGGAGCAGTTTTCCGAAGACGTCCGGCGCTATCTGGCGGGGCTGCCTGTCGCAGCGCGCAAAGACACATTGGGCTACAGGGCCGGCAAGTTCGTCCGGCGGCATAAGGCAGGCGTGGTTATTGTGACACTGCTGGCGATCCTGGCCATCGTGATGACTGTTCAGACTGCGCGCATTTCCCGGGAACGGGACCGCGCCAATCAAGAAGCGGTCACAGCCCAGGCCGTGACGCAATCGCTTGTTGCAATGTTTGAATTCGCGGATCCGAGCCGGGCCGGAAGGGATGCCATCACAGCCAGGGAATTGCTGGATCAGGGAGCAGAAAAAGTCGTTCGTGATCTGAAAAATCAGCCCGCTGTGCAGGCGAAGTTAATGGATACGATTGGTGGGCTGTATCAGAGCATTGGTTTGTATGACAGGGCGCAGCAGTTATTGGAAGAGGCGCTGAAGCTTCGGCGTCAAGTGCTGGGCCAGGAGCACGCGGATGTGGCCGTCAGCCTGAATCATCTTGCAGGCGTGGCAAATCTAAACGGCGATTCTGCGAGAAGTGAATCGCTGTACCGCGAGGCGCTGGCGATGCGGCAAAAGCTACTGGGAAAAGAGCACCAGGATGTGGCCGAGAGCCTGGACAATCTGGGATCGCTATTGGTTGACCGAGGAAACTTTGCGGAGGCTGAAACCCTGCTTCGGGAGGCGCTGGCTCAGCGGCGCAGGTTTCTCGGTGAAGAGCACAAGGATGTGGCCGAGAGCCTGACCAGCCTTGGGCGACTGTTGAGCGACACAGGCAAGTTCAACGAAGCGGCAGCGTTGTACCGGCAAGTGCTGGGAATGCGGCGCAAGCTTTTTGGCACAGAGCATCCGCTGGTCGCGCTCAGCCTGAACAATCTGGCTGCGATGTTGAACGAACTGGGAGATTACAAAGGAGCAGAATCGCTTTACCGCGAAGCGCTGGCGATGCGGCGCAAGCTGCTGGGAGAGGAACATCCGGATGTCATCGTAAGTTTGGCCAATCTGGCGTCTTCTTTACAGGACCTTGGCGAGTACGCTGAGTCCGAGCAACTGTACCGGCGGGTGCTGGCATTGCGGCGCAAACTGTTCGGCGAAGAGCATCCGAAGGTGACGCTTACGATGAACAACCTTGCGACACTGTTGCGTGACAAAGGAGATTACGAGGAAGCCGAAGTCCTGTTCCGGCAGTCGCTGGCGCTGCGGCGCAAGCAGTTGGGCGAAGAGCACTCGGAAGTAGGCGCGAGCCTGAACAACATCGGGGTATTGCTTTACCTAAAAGGCGAATACGCTGAAGCCGAAAAGTTCCAACATCAGGCGATTGAAACCTATCTGAAGTCATTCAAGCCGGATCACTGGATGATCCATCGAAGCCGTAGCCATCTTGGCGCGTGCCTGATCAAACTCAAACGCTACCGCGAAGCCGAAGAGCAATTGCTGACCGGGTATGACGGGCTGAAGGCCGCCTTGGGCGACCAGCACGCTCAGACACAGACAGCCATCAGCCGTCTCATCGAACTCTATGAATCCTGGGGCAAACCATCCAAGGCCAATCCATATCACGCCCTGTCCCAAGCCAGGACGGATAAATCAAAGAAATAAGTCACTGCACAGCCCCAACGGGGCAAAATGTGACAGGCCAGTGCAACGCACTGGATAGGGATCAAATTACGCCCTCAAGCCCCAACGGGGCGAAATAACGCGGCTGCACATTTCTGCACATTTCGCCCTTTCAGGGCTTCTAGACTTCTCTGGCCGCTTTCCCGGTGCGCCGCACCGGTCTATTTCATTTCGCCCCGTTGGAGACCGCTTAAAAAGTTTGTAAAGAACTACGATTCCCCAAGTTGCGCCATT
>CAZXHW010001003.1:0-2855 GCA_964639915.1 uncultured Heliomicrobium sp. | reverse complement strand
GTCGCCTTACGGTTGACCTATTCGGTATTGGGGGCGCTCGCCGTACCGTACCTGAAGCTCAACCCCGCGCTGATTCGCAGCAACGATCTGACCGAAAACCTGATGCAGCCCGTGTCTGGTTGGCCGTATCGGCTGCTGGGTGTGTGGGAACGCTTCGACACATTGTGGTACATCGAAATTTCACAGCACGGGTATCAGCGCCCTGATGCCGTAGTCTTCTTTCCGCTTTACCCCGCGCTGATTCGTTTGCTGTCCGTTGTCTTTTCGTCCTTGGCTTCGGCCTTGATCATTTCAACGGTTGCAGCCTTTTTTGCCTTCTCGGGATTTCAAAAACTGCTTCGGTTGGATTTGCCAGGAGGCACTGTCAAACGCGCCTTCCTGTTCTTTGTGCTGTGGCCGTCGGCCTTCATCCTGTTTGCCGGGTATCCCGAATCGCTGTTGATTGCGTTGATGATCTGGTCCGTCTGGTTTGCCCGCGCTGGAAAATGGTGGTTGGCAGGAATTTTGGGATTGCTGGCCGGACTGACCAAAGCTGCCGGATTTTGCGTCATCGTTCCGCTGGCAGTGTTGGCGTTCAAAGAATGGCGCTGGCGAACCTGGCCAAGCTTTTTGCCATTGCTGGCCGCTCCGCTGATGGCGCTGATCATCAAGCTATCCGGCCAGTCGTTGGCATCGGACGCGTACCCGAAACATTGGCGAACGGAAATCACGTTTCCTCTAATAACGCTGTGGGCAAGTTTGCGCGAAACATTCACCACATTCGACGCTGTGTTGTTGCTGAACTTAGTAGCTCTGGCAGTGATTTTTGCTCCGGCTTTCCTCAAACGCATCCGAGCCGAATATGTGCTGTTTGCCCTGACAGCTTTGACCATGTTTCTAGCCAAGAAAACCGAACCGCTGCTGCAAAGTTCCAGCCGGTATGTGCTGGCAGTTTTCCCAGCCTTTGCCAGCTTGGCGGCTTTGATCAAACATCCTTTCCTGATTGCGCTTGGATTGATTGTGAGTTGCCTGCTCCAGTTTTTGCTGCTGTGGTCATTTTTCGAATGGGCGCTGGTGGTTTGAATATGGAGTGCGGACACGCGAGCACCGCTTTTCCAATCGCATATGAAAGCGGCGCTTCACGCCGCACTCCATATTGCCTATACTGCCTGTATCGTATGAACCAGCTTGCAGGCATTTATCTTCACATTCCGTTTTGCGAAACGCGCTGCCACTACTGCAACTTTGCAACGGGCGGGTATGAATCCGAAGTGGCGCGGCGGTACGTGGCCGCTGTGCGCCAGGAAATCCAACGCGCTGAAAACAAGCCGCAGATGCAAACCGTGGATTCGATTTACTTTGGCGGAGGCACGCCGACGACGCTGACGGTGGAACAGCTCAGCGGAATGATCGAACTCTGCCGAGCGAAGTTCGATGTTTCGCCGGATGTGGAAATCACCAGCGAAGCCAATCCTGGCACAATTTCCCAGGAGTTTTTGGAAGGTTTGCGCGCTGCGGGAATCAATCGGCTGAGTTTCGGCGTGCAATCGTTCGATGACGGCGAACTGCAAATGATCGGGCGTTCGCATTCATCCGAAGCCGCCCGGCAAGCCGTGCGGCTGGCGCGCGCTGCGGGATTTGAAAACGTCAGCATTGATCTAATCGCCGGACTGCCTGAACAAAAGATGGAAACCTGGCGACGAAACCTGGAAGAAGCCTTCGCGCTTGAACCGGATCATTTGTCGGTATACCTGCTGGAACTGTACAAGGATGCGCCGCTGCTTCATCGCATCAACCGAGGCGAATTACGAGCGATTGATGACGAACTAACGGTTGAAATGTATTTCGCGCTAAAAGACGAAGCCGACCGTCACGTATTCGATCATTACGAAATTTCCAACTGGGCAAAGCCCGGATTTGAATCGCGCCACAATTTGAAATACTGGACGGGCGCTCCGTACTGGGCGTTCGGCGTGTCCGCCGCCGGATACGATGGCGCGCAGCGCTGGTCGAACACGCGCAACATTCACGAATACCTGACAAAAATTGAAGCGGGAGAATCTGCCGTCGCCGAAACTGAAACACTGGACGCCGACGACCTGCAAAGCGAAAATCTGTTTCTGCGCTTGCGGCTGAAAGAAGGCGTCAACTTGCGCGACCACGAACAACGCTTTGGCGTGCGCGTGACGGAGCGTTACGCTGACGAACTGGCTCGGCTGGGTGAAGCAGGTTTGATTGAACTCAACAACGACACGCTGAAAATTTCCCGCGCTGGCACGGTGCTGGCGAATGAAGTCTTTTCAGCGTTTGTTTAACTCCTTCCCACAAAGCCACACAAAGAAAACACGAAGATTCAAATCTACTTCGTGACGCTTCGTGTAACTTCGTGGGCAAAATAACTATGAAACTCATTGACCTAAGAAGCGACACAGTTACAAAACCCACCACAGCAATGCGCCGCGCGATGGCCGACGCCGAAGTCGGCGACGATGTGTATTTGGAAGACCCGACCGTCAACCGATTGCAGGAACGCGCGGCAGAACTGTTTGGCAAAGAAGCTGCGCTGTTTGTTCCTTCGGGAACAATGGGCAATCAAATTTGCATCAAGCTGCATACGCACCCCGGAACCGAAGTCATTGTCGAAGCGCGCGCGCACATTTTGGATTACGAGATGGGATCAGCGGCGGTTATTTCCGGCGTGACCTTGCGTCCTGTCCGCGGAGAAGATGGAATCCTGAACTGGGATTTAATCGCTCCGGCGCTCCGCTTGAACGCGCCGTATTACGTGACGCCGACTTCGCTGGTGGCACTGGAAAACTCGCATAACATGGCGGGTGGAGCCGTAATGCCACTTTCGGTTTCCAACCGGATTTGCG
>CAZXHW010001002.1:0-2867 GCA_964639915.1 uncultured Heliomicrobium sp. | reverse complement strand
TTGCGCTTTGCCAGAGCTCAGAGCCGGGGTTAAAAAAACAGGAAGAGGCACAACCATCCGTGCCGCTGTCAGATGTGGCATAAACAACCGCACTGGAATTTGGGTCAACGGCAAACCTGAACGTACCGGGCAAGCCATTTCCGGCTGGTGACGTCCACATACTTCCGCCATTGTTTGTCCGGTTAAAACCGCCGTTCAACGCGCCGTAAGCAGTCATTGGATCGCTTGGGTCAACTGCAACCCCATGGCCATCGCAGCAGGTGCTCAAATGCCAGTCGGTTCCGCCTGCTCCGTCCTGGCGCACAGAAGCTCCATTATCCTGCAAACCTCCGTAAGTGAAGGCATTGTTCGCCGTACTGCCTCGGCCAATGTCTATTTGCCGGAAAAGCAGAGTGGCGACGCCGTCATTGATATTTGTCCAACTGGTGCCGTTAGGACTGGTCACAAGTCCGCCATCTTCTCCCACATAAATACGCGTGGGTGCCGACGGAGAAGTTCCACGATGTGTGGCTGGGCTGAACACGATGGCATGCACGTCTGCATGGACTACTCCCGCAGCATCGGCATTGGCATAATTCGATCCTCCATCAGTGGAAACGTAGGTGTTAATCAGTCCAATATAAACACGATTGGCATCCTGCGGATCAACATCGTTGAACAAGCTGTAACCACAAAAACAATCTGTAGCGGGATTGATGCCAGTAACCGCTGTTTGACTCCAGGTGTTTCCGCCATCTGTTGATCTGAATTGACCACGCAAGTTAGAACCGACACCCGCACTTACCGACACTAGAGCGTACAAGGTTTGATTGTTGGGCGCTGTAGATTGCGTGAAGTTGATGTTGCCGACTTGCGTTGTAGGAGCGCCAGGATTGCTAAACAAATTTCCTGCTGCCGGAAAAGCAGGGGCACCGGTCGGGAATGTCGCGCCACTATCTGTGGATCGAAAAATCCCCTGTCCTGACATTGAAGCATACACTGTGGTAGCAGTGGCAGTGTCCCTGTCTAAGTCAGTCACATAGCCACTGACAATCGGAGCGCCATTGTTGAACAGAGGGGCATTGCTGCCGTAATTCATCCCGCCGTCAACAGAACGAAACAAGCCTGAATTCGTTCCTACCAACACCACATTCCCTGACAAAACTAGGATCCGATTGATGCCGACTCCGGCAAAGATGCCGTCTACGCTGCCAGAAATGATCGGGTTCAAAACCGTCCACGTTTCTCCACTATCAACCGATTTGTACACACCAATGCCCTTGAAGAACCCATTGTTGAAAATATTGCCCGTGCCAGCGTACACAATCGAAGGGTTGTCGGGATCAAGCGCAACTGCTCCCATGGAAAGCGATGGCATAAAATCTGTTTTGGCCGTCCAGTTCGCGCCGCCATCAGTTGACTTCCAAATCCCTCCATCGTTTGTCGCAATGTAGAGGACTCTATCAGTCGTGTTTCTCGGATCAATCGCAATATCCGTCACCTCGCCTGCCCAACGCCTGCCCGTGTCATTGTTGAAGACCAGTGGGCCGGCTCCAACTTGCTTCCACTGCACGCCAGTCAACCCGCTGATGGCGGAAATACCATCAACGGACCTTCGCACGCCCGCGGCAATCTGCATCCGTTTGTAATCCTCAATTCCTTTTCGCCATAAGTCTGGTCTGACTTTACCGGAAAGATCGGTGCGCTTATTCAGGAACTCCCTGCCGCGCGCTTCGATCTCCTGTCTTTCAAACTCTCGCTCGCGAGCCTCTCTGTCTTGAGATGACGCAATTACTATCGCCATTGCAACGGCAAACATGAAAATCAATGCCGCTCCCAAAATCAAAATTTGCTTTGCTGAAAATATTCGTCGCATGGGTTTCTCCTTTACTGGCTGAAAGTGAGGCAATAGTGCAGCTACGCCTCAAAAAGAATTGGGCTACTACAGACGCACCAGCCCGTTCGGAGCACAAGGCGAAGCTGGGGCGGTGAACGGACTCTTCGGTTACGCGTTGAGATAAGACATTCGGCTTCCTAAGGACAACGTGAATTCTTGGTATTTAGTGACACCACAGAAAGTTGTGTTTGCGTTGGCTGTTTCGTTTCAAAAATATTGCTGAATAAAAATTGTGGCGACGGCAACTCGCCACTGGTTGAAAACGGGGAGAGGTTACTGCCATTCAATTGTGGAGTAAAGAAAAATGAACGCCACAATCTCAGGTAGCAAAAAAGGTGCTCGGCATTAACCGAGCACCTTTCAAGTTCAGGGGTTAAGAGATTTGTTTTGCGAAGACTGCGCGTAGCCCCCGTGCGGCTCCGCCCCCGTTTTGCCGAGCCGCAATTGCAATGTCGCAGTCTTCGCAAACTTGATTCAACGATTCGTCAAGGCATTACGCAGCTTGGCGCGTTGTTGAGAATGTTTCGATCCTTCAAGATGAATGTCGTATCCGGCTGCAATCGTTTGACCGTTGCGCCACCAGTGTTTCTGGGCGCAATCGAGCAGCGGTCATACGAAGCGTTGACGCGTGAATCGTCATGCAGTGTGACTACGCAACCGACACGTTTGATTTCGCCCTGGCCGAACATCGTGAAGCCGTCAACTCCGCAACGAACATATTTGTATTCCCCCGTGAAGGTGTTGAACAACAGGTAATCGTTGCTGTTTTCATCCTGAATGCTGGCATCCCAGACGGTAACGGTGAAGCTGCACGAAGCTGTCGCGCCGCCTGAATCCGTCGCGGTACACGTAACGGTCGTTATGCCCAAGGGGAATGCTGTTCCCGAAGCCGGAACACAAACGACCGTCACGCCAAGGCAATTGTCCACAACGACCGGGTCAGGGTAAGTAACCAGGGCTGTCATGCTACCCGGAGTCAGCGCGATGACAT
>CAZXHW010001001.1:0-2872 GCA_964639915.1 uncultured Heliomicrobium sp. | reverse complement strand
CGCCATTCAAAGGCGCGATGGATATGTTCACGCGGGACTCGATCTCGCCGGAAGGCCAGTGGCAGTTTGGGGCGTTCAGTGCAGGCTAGCCCGGACAAGCCAGTGCTGCGCGCAATGAAATGGGCACGCCGCAATCGTATGATTGTCGGTGCTTCGGCTGTTGTGCTATGCGCCGTGATTCTGACTGCCATCAGCATTAGAAGCTACACCGATAACTCGATGACCAACAGCTTCATCGGCGAAGCGCAGCGGTTAGTTGCTGCGGCTAAAAGCGAGCGCGAAGGACAATTGCAGCGTTTACCGCAACCAGAAGCCAACGATCCTTATGCGGATGTGACCAAAAAACGCGCTGCCGACAGCATTGACGAAAAGTACAGCGAACGGCTGGAAAAAGCCGTCGAATATTACTCGCGCGTATTTGACTACGATCCAGCCCACGCAACAGCACGCGCAGAACTGGCACAGGTTTATATGGAAATGTGGCGCGCCGCAACAAGGCGTGGTCAGCCAGCGCTGATGTCCGCTTATGCGCGCAACGTCGCCGATTTTGCCGGTAGCAAAGATTACAAGGCGCGATACCAAAAAGAGATTGACGGTGATGGCAGGTTTCAGTTGAGTTCCGGCGATGTCAACGCCGAAGTCTTTATCTTTCGCTTTGCCGAAACGGGCCTGTGGAATCGTTTGACGCCAGCGCCATACCGCTTTGCCAAGCGCAAGATAGATGAGGCGGCACTGGCAGAAGCCGCCGCAAACTTGCGGTTGGCTGCTGATGGACGCGATGGGCGTTCTCTTTACCAACTGAATTTTGACGAACGTTATGGCCACAAACTGGGCGCCACACCGCTCAAGCTTGATCCAATGCCGGTGGGCAGTTACTTGCTGCTGTTACGCGCGCCGGGTTATGAAGACCTGCGACTGCCGGTGACGCTGGCACGTCAAAAAGACCTGCAATTGAATGTGAAGATGATCAAAACGGGCGCACGGCCCGCCGGGTTCAGCTACGTGCCATCCGTTTTCGCCAAGATCGGCGGTCCATCCGCAGGCACGCAGTTTCCAAACTTCACCTGGAAATCGGTCAATGCTTTCTTCATTCAAACGCACGAAACCACCTTCGGAGAATACGAAGAGTTCTTAAAAGGTTTGCTTGTCGAAGGGCGCGCAAGCGAAGCATCGGAGCATTTGCCGCGCGATTCTGCGTTCAGCTATCTGGAAATTGCCAATGGCGAAATCAAGCCGCATTCAAGTCTGACCGAAGGCTGGCGTAAATGGCCCGTGCGGGGCGTCAGTTGGGTTGATGCGCAGAGCTACATCGCCTGGCGCAGCCGCCACGATGGCGTTGGTTACCGGTTGCCGACGGAACTGGAATGGGAAGTCGCCGCGCGCGGCACGGATGGACGCCGTTACACTTGGGGCGAAGTTTTCTGGCCACAGGATGCACGTTTGTCACAAGGCGACGGCGCGCAGACGAATTTGCAAGTTGACGAAGTCCGGCGCAAAGGGCAGTTCGGTGACGAATCCGTCTTTGGTGTATGGGATCTGACAGGCAGCCAGGCGGAATGGGTGGCAGATGCATTCAACGGTCGCTCAGGCGAACGTGTGTTGCGTGGTAACGCGTGGGCATTGCAACCAGTCGGGCTGGAAGCCGCCTTTCGCACCAGCAGTCCGCCGGACTACTTCCACGCGACAACCGGATTCCGCTTGGCGATGGATGCGCGATAAACACATCAGTGCCCGTCACATACAGCGACGGGCACTGAACTTAATAGCTTTTGACTTCTCTCCATTGGAACCCTGCCAGACATATATAAGTTTCAGTGAAATACAATCGCCGACTTACTACTGATTATTAATCTGAAAAGCGCACAAGCTCAGAAAATGGCGCAGCGTAGCTTATAAATCCCGACTTCGGAGGAGTCCTCAGCACGCTAATATTAAAAATATGGTTTGAAAATTTGATCCTTGGAATAATGCCGAGCGTGGTATCGCCCTTACCTGAAGCAAATAATTGATTTCACGTCCTAATTCATCACTTGTGAAGTCCAAAAATCCAGCCCTTCATTGACAGTGATCTGATCAAGTTAGCTCTGATTAGCCATAAACCATTGCCTGCATATTCCAGAAAGTCTTTTTGAATGGAAAGCCCTGAATATGTCGAGCCAGTATTGTCGCACGTGTATTCCTGCTTCTACTGCCGGTTGTCCCCCACGTCTACGACCAATCTCTTTGGAAAACTACACACCAAACATAGTGAAACTTGTTAATTGATTGAATAACGAAAACCGCGCGTAAAACACCCGCGTCGCACTGAGCGGCAAGTTTACGTTTGTCGGATTTTTATAAGGAAAGGTATCCCATGAACTATTCGTTGAAGCGATTTCAGATGATTGCACTTTGTTTGCTGGTAAGCCTCGGATTATTGAGTTGGTTCGGAGCAAGGGCCGAGCATCATGATGCGACGTCCAATCTTATTGAGCAGGAAGCAGCGGCAGGATTACGAGAGGCGCTGGCAAAGGCACTGGGCGTTCCTGCCGGTCGGCTTTCCGGCATTGCGCTTCAAAATCCTCTTGCACAACAAGCTTATGTCAAAGGTTCCAACACGGATATAAATGACAACTTTGGCTTTTCGGTCGCGATTTCCGGCGACACTGTGGTTGTCGGAGCAGCAGGCGAAGCTGGCACAGGAACCGGCATCAATGGCGGCCAGACCCAGAATGAAACCTCAGCCAAAAATGCCGGGGCGGTTTACGTGTTTGTGCGAAATGGGACTGGGTGGACGCAGCAGGCGTATCTGAAAGGTTCAAATACGGAAAGTGAAGATCAGTTTGGTTATTCGGTGGCAATTTCGGGCGACACCATAGTGGTTGGAGCGCGA
>CAZXHW010001000.1:0-2874 GCA_964639915.1 uncultured Heliomicrobium sp. | reverse complement strand
GAGAACTTCGGGCCTTCATTCATCCCATAGAGCCGCTGTCCGTCGTCCTTAGTATTTCCATTGACGCCCGGTGTTACGGTAGTCGCGGTTAAGTTGATTGTGGTAGTCGTCCCGACCTGCGCGTTGCCCGTATTGAAGGATACGATTACTGGAACGCATTGACCGGGTTGCAGTGTGGGAGTTCCTGTCGTGCCAATCACCACTGGCACGTCGCCCGCGTCCACAACGCCATTGGCGTTCAAATCGTAATGGAGGTTTTGAAGAGTCGCAGGCGCGCCGATTTTGGCGGCTGTCACCTGGAAAGTATTGGCGACGTTGCCGCTGTTGCAAATAGAAAAGGTTCGAGTTTGATTTTCCAGTGGGCCAAAGTTGATCGTCGGCGTCGTTTCATCTGGTGTCACCTGGACACCTGCAATTGCCGCAACAATAACTTTGACTGGCTCACTGGCTGTGTTGATGATGGCTCCGCTCGAATCGGTATAGCTGGCGGAGGCTTGATTGATGATCTCGGTGCCACTGCCTGGGACTTGCGCCCATAGCGTTGTGCTAACCAGCAACGCACACAGCAGTAGAATGAGGAATCGTTTGGTCATTGCTTCTCCTAAGATATGAAGACAGAAGATATGAAGACAGATGGCTCTGGCAGGGCGAGGAACCCCCAAGGCAAAGCCAGATTGAGATGAGGAAGCAACCGGACGAGCATTCACGGGTTAGTGGCTCCAACTCGTCCAGTTGCATTTGCACGGATGGCTCCTCAGTTCACCCGTACATGGCGGCACCTACTGCTTAATCTTCCGCTTGAAGGCGAACGTTCCTGACTGGCCCGGAGCTAGTGTTGGAACTGTGTCCGTCAAAACAGATGACCCAGTCGTGTCGCCGGTAATCGTGCCGCTATTGGTGTCGGTAGCAGAGGCCGCGACGTGATCGGTCGTGTTGCCCCAATTGTTCGGCGCAGCATTGCCGTTCTCCGTGATGACGGTATTGGTCACATTGAGCGTGACGGAGTTCGTTCCGCCACTCGCGGCAATGTTCGTGTAGGTGATTTGGTAGGTGATTTGTGCGCCCGGCACGGCATCGGTCGGCCCGCCTAAGCCTGTAGTATTTGCTACCACTGCTGTTTTGACGAGTTTCAGATACCCTGTGTACAGGCGATCTATCGTGTTGTTACTGATGGCGGGATCGTTGACTGAGGTGGCCTTGATGACGGTGTCATAGCCTGCCACGGCTGGAATCCCGGCAGGAGCGGTTACACGCACTTGGTAGTTCGTGGTCGCAGCGGGTGCCAGGGATGCAGTCGTGACATTGCTACCGCCCGAAACGGTTGTCCAGGTTGTGCCGCTATCCAAACTGATCTCCACCGTGAACCCGGCAGGAACCGTGGGCGTCGTCAAGGCAAATTTGTCATTGCCATTCCCAATGTTCTGCAAAGTGTTGGTGAAAATGACGGTGGCTGGAGCTGTCGTGTTTGCCCCTGGTGCCACGCCACTCAAACCCGTCGTGGACGACTTATTGGTGTAGTCATCGTTCGTTCCCGTAGGACCAGTTGCGTCCGCATGGCCAGAGGTTCCATTGAGAACGCCTGCGGTAATGACAACGGCAGTAATTTGCGGAACGCCCGTTCCTGCGGTGCCGCCGAGCGGAACGCTGGAACCATTGCCATTCCCCTTGTTCGGGGTCGCGTCGCCCGTTTGATCCGTGACCGGATTGCCCAGACTACTCGTTCCAAACGTGTCGGCAATAAACACAATGCTGTTGCCCGCCGGGGCGCTGGGAAGTACAGTGACCGTGAAGGGAATGTTGGCACTGCACGCCCCTGCTGCCAGGGAGTTGCCTACTGGAAACGCCAGCCGGGTAATACTTGCCAGCGCAGGTTGTGTCGTCGCCCACGTTGCCATCGTCGGCGCAGTTGTCAGTAGGTCGGTGCTGTAAAGGGTACCAACCGGAAAGCTCTGACTGGCTGTCAACTGCGTGAACTGTGGGATCGGTGCCACAATAAATACTGAGGAATTCGCGCCTACAGGTGCGCCTGCTAAAGTCATCGCCGTCACTGGACGATCTGCCGGATTACAGGATTGCACCGTGTAGGGAATGGTGCTGCCAGGGGATATTGGCCCCGCCGGAACAATCGCCGTAATCTGCAATTGCGAATCCTTCACGATCGCACCGGTGTAACTACCGACGGCTTCGTGAACCCCATTCACGGCTGTTGCATCCGAAGTTTTCACTCCACCTACCGAACTATCATCCACCACGTCATCACTCGCGCTGTCACCCAATTTCGTGGTGTATGTGCCCGGTGTCGCGGCAGCATTCGCTTGCACTTCCACCAGCACCTTGATTGAACTGCCTTGCGCAACAGCGGCGGAACTGACTGCTGCGGCATTCGAGAGAATGTCTGGCTCGACCGGATCAATCACACCGTTGCCGTTGAGGTCCAGCACCGCGCGTAGAAGGGTAACCGGGCCGGTCGTAGTTTCGCCGGCCCCATTGGCCGGAAATGTGAACGGCATACTGGTATTGCCAGTGTTCGTCACCGTGAAGGGCAGGACGGCCTGCTCGTTTGGGACCAGGGACGGTGCGGTGGCTCCATCCGGTGTAATTACGATCCCGCTCACTACCGCAATAGTGACGGTGACCGTATTGGATTGATTGCTGTGAGGATTCCCTGCCGGGTCGCTGTAGGTGTATTTCGCTGTATTCGAAATCACCGTGCCGCCTGCGGCGTGAGATTGTCCGAGGACTCCGCCCGCTGCCAATGTGAGCAGGACTGCCCCCAGGACTGAGCGCAGAATGGGAAACTTTTTTTTGGCTTTCATCTGCTACGACTCCTTTCTTATTTGACCGTCCGACGGAAACGACACGTCGCTTGTCCCC
>CAZXHW010000999.1:0-2878 GCA_964639915.1 uncultured Heliomicrobium sp. | reverse complement strand
GTTTGACCGAAAACACGCGAGCGGCGTATCCGCTGTCGCACATTTCAAACTTCGAACCGTCAGGAACCGGCGGCCATCCGAAAAACATCATCATGCTGACGGCTGACGCGTACGGGATTTTGCCGCCTATTGCCAAACTGACGCCCGAACAGGCGATGTACCATTTCATTTCCGGTTACACGGCAAAAGTTGCGGGCACGGAAAAAGGCTTGAGCAAGGAGCCGCAGGCGACTTTTTCCGCCTGCTTCGGCGCGCCGTTTATGGTTCATCATCCGGGTGTGTATGCCGAACTGCTGCGCGAACGCATTGCCAAGCACAACGCGACTTGCTGGTTGGTCAACACAGGTTGGAGCGGTGGCCCATACGGCGAAGGTCAGCGCATGAAAATTGCTCATACACGAGCCATGATTCGCGCTGCGCTGTCTGGCCATCTGGCCAACGTTGCGACAGAGCCTGATCCGATCTTCGGCGTTCACGTCCCAATTGCTTGCCCGGATGTTCCTAGCGAGGTGCTGAAACCACGCAACACCTGGAAAAATTCGAAGGCTTATGACGAAAAAGCCAAGCATCTGGCGAAACTTTTCCGCGAAAACTTTGAGCAGTTCGCTGCCGGAGTTTCCGATGAAGTGAGGTCTGCCGGACCAAAGGCCGATTGATTGTCGCGTTTCTGGTTTGAAAACCATAACTCATCACAAAAAGCACAAAAGTCACAAATGGAGAAACTTCCTTTTGTGACTTTTGTGCTTTTTGTGGTTAAGTTGCCATCAGGGAATTCAATCTATGCAAGCTTCACCTGATTTCATTGTGATTGGCAGCGGCGTTGCGGGCCTGCGCGCTGCGTTGGAACTGGCCAAAGCTGGCCGCGTTGTTGTGCTGACCAAAGATCGGCTGGACGAATCGAACACCGAATACGCACAAGGCGGAGTGGCCGTCGCTTTGTCAGATGACGACGAAATTGATCTGCACTTCGAAGACACACTGATTGCAGGTGCAGGCTTATGCGATGAAAAAGCCGTTCGCATTTTGGTGGAAGAAGGGCCGCGTTACATCACAGAGTTGATCGAACTTGGCGCTCAATTCGACCGCGAAGGCGGCGAACTGGCGTTTACGCGCGAAGCTGCGCACTCGCGGCGTCGAATCCTGCATGCGCATGGAGATTCCACAGGTCGAGAAATCGTCCGCGCATTGATTGCCGCCGCCAAAAAACATCCGAACATTCAGTTGACGGCTCACGCGGCGACGATTGGTTTGACGGTCGAAGACGGGCGCTGCTGCGGTGTGCAATTCGTTGATCCGAACGAAAGTTTGCGGCGCGAAATGTTTGCGCGTGCTGTCGTTCTGGCGACGGGCGGAGCCGGGCAGTTATTCGCCCAAACGACCAACCCCAGCGTGGCAACCGGTGACGGAATGGCAATGGCATATGCCGCTGGAGCGATGATGTGCGATCTGGAGTTCGTCCAGTTTCATCCGACTGCACTGGCTTTGCCTGAAGCGCCGCGTTTTCTGCTCAGCGAAGCTTTGCGCGGAGAAGGCGCGATTTTGCGAAATCACGAAGGGGAAGCGTTTGCCAAAAACTATGACCCGCGCGCAGAACTCGCTCCGCGCGACATTGTTGCCCGCGCGATTGTCGCCGAAGCCAAGCGGACAAATCAGCGCTGGATGTTTCTGGATTTGACGCATCTGGAAGCCGCGTTTTTGCGCGAACGCTTCCCGAAAATTCATGAAACCTGCCTGCGGTATGGCTTGGACATCGCTAAAGATTTGTTGCCGGTCAGCCCTGCCGTGCATTACGTGATGGGCGGCGTTCGCACGGACACACACGGGCGAACGACTTTGCCGGGTTTGTACGCCGCCGGAGAAGTCGCCTGCACGGGCGTTCACGGGGCCAATCGGCTGGCCAGTAATTCCTTGCTGGAAGGTTTGGTTTTTGGCGCGCGCGCTGGAAAGGCAGCGTTGACGGATTTATTCCCCGCGACGATAAAACCCGAAGCCGATCCCATTGAATTCGACCTGGCCGATTGGCGATTGGATCAGCACACGAAATCCCGCGTGCAGGAGTTGATGTGGTGGAAAGCCGGTTTGATTCGTCGGGCCGAAGATTTGAAAGCGGCAGTTCAAGAACTGGCGCAAATGTCCGCAGAGAACGTCAACCAACGAACAAGGAATTTTGTTACGCTTGCCCACTTGATGACCGAAGCCGCCCTGTGGCGTGAAGAAAGTCGCGGCGGCCATTTCCGCGAAGATTTCCCCAGCCCCGACGATGCCCGCTGGCGCGTGCATTCCGCGCAGCAACTTGATCAACCCATTCTCCCCGTTGAACAAATCAGTGAAGCTTGAAGAAGAGAGGTAGTTTCGTGACCTCAGCAGAACTCGTTTCCGCTCCGAACCGCGCGCCGCTTTCCGTGAAGCTGGGGCTGATGCTGACGGCAGTGGCCATTCTGGTTTCGCAAATTGCGCTGACTCGCGTGATGTCTGTAATCGCCAATTACCATTCCGCTTTCATGATTCTGTCCGTTGTCATGCTGGGTATGGCTTCGTCTGCAATCGCGGCCTTTCTGGGCATGAAGCGCAAGGAGCGTCCCGTTACGATTTCTGACGGCGTCAACGCCGCTTACAAATCCTCCGTGGCAACATTGCTTACCCTGGTTTGTTTTATCGTGATTGTGGCGCGTGATTGGGGAGCAGGACTTCAACCGTTCCAATTGCTGTTTGCGGCAGTGTTGTTTTTCAGTTGGTTCTTCTATAGCGGATACGTCGTGGTTATTGTGCTTAGCCATTACGCCAGTGATGTGTCCAGACTGTACTGGTTTGACCTGATGGGAGCAGCCGCTGGTTGTTTGATGGTGACGCCCCTGCTGAACCTTTTTAACGCGCTGAG
>CAZXHW010000998.1:0-2883 GCA_964639915.1 uncultured Heliomicrobium sp. | reverse complement strand
CACTCTGCTGAAGTGACAGACGCAAATGCCGCGCTGTTTGACGTCAGAAACAATTTTGCTGGCTGCATTGCCGGATTGCACGAAATTTTACGTCGGCAGGGATTACTACAAGGACGCTGGTGCCTTGATCCGGACGAGGATTTATCACCGGGCCAACTGGAAGAAATAGACCGAATCTGTATCCAGTATCCTCAATTAAATGACGATGACTTTGTCGCTGAAAACCTGGCTGGCTGGCTGAGTTGAGAAAGAACTGAAAAACTCCTCGAAACCGGTTAGAGAAAATCCAAGTCTATCTGTCAGGGAGACAACAATGAAACTTAAATTCTCTGGAAAGAAAATAATTGTAACCGTTATTTCACTTGCTGTGCTGGGGACGGCAGGCTGGTATTTTTGGGGCAAGCGGGAAGCCAGCGCCGAGGAATATTTAACTGCTAAAATCGAGCGCGGCGACCTTCGCAACAGTGTTTTTGCCACCGGAACACTGCAAGCGGTGACGACTGTTCAGGTCGGTAGCCAGGTGTCGGGAACCATTTCTTCGCTGTCAGCAGATTTCAATACCAAAGTGCGCAAAGGACAGGTTGTCGCGCAACTTGATCCTTCAATTTTGCAGGCGCAGGTTGCCTCACAACGCGCCAATCTGGATCAGGCGCGCGCCAGCGCCGCTGATGCCCAAGCCAAATTGCTGGCTGCCAGATCCAATGTTCAAAATCTGCAATCAGGTGTATCAGGCGCAGGATCAAATCTGGCAGCGCTCAAAGCGCAGCTTGATGATGCGGCGAGTTTGTTGAAACGTCAGAAGGCTTTGGCGGATGCGGGACTGATCGCCGAACGCGATTTGGAGTCGGCACGGACAGGGTACAATGCCGCTGAAGCCAGATACAAACAAGCTTCAGCGCAGTTGGATCAGGCTCGTTCCAGTGAGCAATCTTCCGCCACCTCCGGAATTGCTCAAGCAGAAGCCCAGATCAAACAAGCTCAGGCACAGGTCAAACAAGCCGAAGCATCATTGAAACTCGCTGAAGTAAACCTGAGCCATACGACAATCACTTCACCAATTGATGGCGTTGTCGTTTCGCGGACTGTGGACGTTGGCCAAACGGTTGCCGCCAGTCTTTCGGCTCCCACGCTTTTCACGATTGCCAACGACCTGACGCAGATGCAGGTCATTGCCAACATTGATCAGGCCGACATTGGTTCGATCAACCAGGACAACAAAGTCACATTTACCGTGGACGCTTATACTGGTCGCAGGTTTGAAGGAACGATCAAAGAGATTCGCCTCAGCCCGCAGAACGTGCAGAATGTTGTCACCTATAACGTCGTCATTAATGTTCAGAATCAAGATCAGAAGCTGTTGCCTGGAATGACGGCCAATCTGACGTTTGCTGTGGCTGAACGCAAAGCAGTAATTAAAGTGCCGAATGCCGCGCTTCGCTTTTCGCCGAAGGACATGACTCCTGAAAAGATTCGCGAAATCATGCGAGCCCAGCGTGGCGGTCAGGGAGGGGAACAGCCCTCTCCGTCGCCAGAAGCTGGTCAAAACGCCCAATCCGGTCAAGCGGGTGGGGGCGAGGCCAGGCAAGGCCGACGTGGTCAACAAGGCCAAGGGCAGCAGGGCCAGCAAGCTGGACAGCAGGGGCAGCCTGGACAACAAGCACAGGCAGGCGGTGATGGTGGAGGACGCCGCGGTGGATCCGGGGTTCCCGGTGAGGGACAATGGCGTCTGGTTTGGGTTTTGGGAGCCGATAACAAGCCGCAACCCCGCAGAGTCAAACTGGGAATTACTGACGGCACCGCGACAGAAATCCTTGAAGGGAGTAATCTGCAGGAAGGTGACACCGTCATTGTTGGGCAGAAGATCTCTGGCAGTGGCGCAACAACGAGCGGCACACGCGCTCCTGGTTTTGGTGGTGCCCCATTTGGCGGTGGCCCAGGCGGCGGCGGTCCGGGCGGTGGCCCAGGCGGCGGTCGTCGGTAGTTAGGCATCACGCCCGCTTCAATAATTGAGAGAACATAAGCGGTTAGTTTGCATGTGTATTACCGCTTATGTTCTTTATCACTTTCTTAAAACAAAACTTGAAAAACAATAAATGCAATTGGCAACAGTAACTGAACAAGTAAAAGCGACTGGAGCAGAAGCGGAAACCCGGATGCCTGAAACCAAAGCTCGCCCAATCCTAGAAATAGACCATCTGCATAAGGTGTACAAAACAGGTGACGTCGAAGTTCACGCTCTGCGTGGTGTATCCCTGACAATTCGCGAAGGTGAGTTTGTTGCCATCATGGGAACGTCTGGCTCAGGCAAATCCACAATGATGAACATCCTGGGATGTTTGGATCGTCCGACGCGGGGCAAATATATTCTGGATGGCCACGATGTTTCGCAGCTTTCAAAAGATCAGCGAGCGGACATTCGTAACACAAAAATCGGCTTTGTTTTTCAGGGCTTCAATTTGTTGTCTCGAACTTCAGCCTTGGAAAATGTTGAACTGCCGATGTTGTATGCCAACGTTCCGACCGAGATACGACACCAGCGTGCACACGATGCTCTAACCGCGGTCGGGTTGGCAGGACGAGAGTATAATCATCCGAATCAACTTTCTGGTGGACAGCAACAACGTGTCGCGATCGCGCGTTCATTGGTGAATCAGCCCAGTTTGATTCTGGCGGATGAACCTACTGGCAATTTGGACACCCGAACTTCAATCGAAGTGATGGAAATCTTTCAGCGGCTGAATCGAGAGAAAGGCATCACGATCCAGTCGGCAGCCACCTTCGCTTGGTGGGGCGACACACAGATCAACATCATCGATACGCCCGGTCACGTGGACTTTACGATCGAGGTGGAACGTGCACTGCGTGTGCTGGACGCCGCCGTGC
>CAZXHW010000997.1:0-2887 GCA_964639915.1 uncultured Heliomicrobium sp. | reverse complement strand
GGGGCAAGTCATCCGGCAATTCAAAAACATCCACAACCCTTCAATTGAAGTCTTCCCTGCTCCCAAAGATAAAGCGAACGGTACAGCTTTAATCCTGGCGGCGGGCGGAGGCCATCGCGAATTAAACACAGGCACGGAAAGCTATGATTTGATTGAATGGCTGCATAGCTTGGGCGTGTCGGTCTTCGTCTTGAAATATCGCCTGGCGCAGACGCCGAATTACAAATACACCGTCGAAGGCGAAGGGTTACAGGATACGCAGCGCGCCATCCGCATCGTTCGTCAGCGGGCCAAAGAATGGAACATCAATCCAACACGCGTCGGCTTGCTGGGATTTTCCGCAGGAGGTGCATTGGCTGCGCTGGCCGACATTCGGTTTGATCGCGGCAAAGCGGATTCGACCGACCCGATTGAGAAACAAAGCTGCCGCCCGGATTTCGTAGGCTTGGTGTACGCCGGTTGGTCGCCAATGGACATCACCGCGCCAGCAGATGCGGCTCCGGCGTTTCTGACCAGCGCGGGCGTTGATGATGCGTTTCATGCGCGGCAAACCGTCGAATTCTTCACTTCCCTGTTCAAAGTCAACGTTCCAGCCGATCTGAACATTTATGCGCACGGTGGCCATGCGGGCGGGATCAAACCGCGCGACGGCATTCCATTCGGCACCTGGCATCATCGCTTCGCGGATTGGCTGGCGGACATCGGTATGCTGAACCAGCATCCCACCGGCACGGGCTTGAGTTTCAAAGGGCCGATTGGCGTGCAGCTTTACTCCCTGCGCGACAACTTCGCGAAGGACGTTCCCGCTTCGTTGGACCAAACGCGCGGCTTTGGAATTGAAAATGTCGAGTTGGCAGGAACCTACAATCTACCACCGGAAAAGTTCAAAGCGATGCTGGATGCCAAGGGATTAAAGCCGATCAGCGGCCATTTCCCTTTTGAGAAATTTCGCGACAACGTCGAAGCCATCGCCACCGAAGCAAAAGCTTTAGGCTTGCAGTATGTCGGCTGCGCATGGATTCCGCACCAGACCTTTGACGAAAAAGCCGCGCGCGAAGCGGCGGCGGTTTTCAACCGTGCGGGTGAAGCACTGAGCAAACACGGCCTGAAATTTTTCTACCACATTCACGGCTACGAATTTCAGCCGCACAGCCAAGGAACGCTGTTTGACCTGATGATGGCGGAGACCAAGCCGCAGTTCGTCCGCTACGAAATGGATGTGTTCTGGGTTGTTCATCCAGGCCAGGATCCTGTGAAATTGCTGGAAAAATATGGCAATCGCTTTGAGCTAATGCACGTCAAAGACATGAAGAAAGGCACGCAAACCGGCATCCTGACCGGCCAATCGGACGTGAAAAATGACGTGGCCATCGGCACAGGCCAGATGGACTGGCCCGCGATTTTGAAAGCCGCGCAAAAGGCTGGCGTCAAGTATTACTTCCTGGAAGACGAATCGCCGACTTCCGTGCAGCAGATTCCGCTGAGTTTGCGTTTTTTGGAACGCGTGAAATTCTAGAATCAACTGGAAGCTTTCACCACAAAAGGCACAAAAAACACAAAAGCCGTATTCTCCTTTTTGTGACTTGTGTGCTTTTTGTGGTTGAACGGGACTTTCCCCGTCACCCAAACTCGATCTAAAAACGAGAGAGTGAGTTCAACAATGAAACTAATCACCTGCACCCTACTGCTAATTTTTTGCTGCGTGTCCTTGACGCCCGGCAGTTCCGTTTCTTCGCAAGGCAACACGCCGACCTACAAATACGGCCAGTTTGAAGACAGCCGTGACATTGGTTCGGTCAAAATGCCCGGCTCGGTTGTGTACGATGAGGCCAAGAAAACTTATACCGTCGCGGGCGGCGGCGAAAATATGTGGGCGACAACGGATGCCTTTCATTACGTCTGGCGACGGGTTTCGGGAGACTTTTCCATTGCGGCAGACGCGCAGATTCTGGGAACGGGCGGCAACGCACATCGCAAAGCCGTGCTGGTCATCCGGCAAAATTTGGATGCGGATTCAGCTTATGCTGACGCAGCGTTGCACGGTGATGGGCTAACGTCGCTGCAATATCGCGAAACGAAAGGCGGGCCAACGCGTGAAATTCAATCCAACGTCAAAGGCCCGCGCCGGTTGCAGATTGAAAAACGCGGCGATTACGTCTGGATGTCAATTGCCAAAGAAGGCGAGCCGCTGCAATCCGCCGGAGGGTCATTTCGCATCAGTCTGACCGGAACGTTTTACGTTGGCCTTGGCGTGTGTGCGCACGACAACAACGCACTGGAAAAAGCCGTTTTTTCCAACGTCGAAATCAAACAGCGTCCCGCGCCGATCATCGAAAGCACGCTGGAAACCATTGCCATTTCTTCCAAAGATCGCAAAGTCATCCTTACCAAACGCACGCACTTTGAAGCGCCGAACTGGTCGCGCGACGGCAAATACTTCCTGTTTAATCAAGCCGGGAGAATCATGAAGCTGCCGGTAACGGGCGGCGAGCCGGAAGCGCTGGATACGGGCTTCGCGACGCGCAACAATAACGACCATGGAATTTCGTTCGATGGAAATTGGATCGCCATCAGCGATCAGTCGCAGGAACAGCGCCGCTCACTGATTTACGTTGTGCCGATTAACGGCGGAACGCCGCGCCGCATTACACAGCTTGCGCCGTCGTACTGGCACGGCTGGTCACCGGACGGCAAAACGTTGGTATATTGCGCCGACCGCAACGGCAACTTTGACGTTTACGCGATCCCATTTGAAGGCGGTGAAGAGAAACGCTTGACCACGGTGAATGGTTTGGACGATGGGCCAGAGTATTCCCCCGATGGCCAGTACATTTACTTCAATTCCGTTCGCACCGGTCTGATGCAAATCTGGCGCATGAAGGCCGAT
>CAZXHW010000996.1:0-2888 GCA_964639915.1 uncultured Heliomicrobium sp. | reverse complement strand
GGGCAATCAAACTGTTGTTTTGGTTGACGGTCAGCACGGA
Organism: uncultured Heliomicrobium sp.; assembly: GCA_964639915.1. Classification (GTDB taxonomy): domain Bacteria; phylum Acidobacteriota; class Blastocatellia; order RBC074; family RBC074; genus RBC074. The sequence goes on along the minus strand of CAZXHW010000996.1, from coordinate 2,848 downwards.
TGCTGAATGAAGTTCCTCGGCCCTCGAAGTCTTTGTTCGGTGAAGCGCAGGCTGTCGCGTCTCTTCAACGCAAAGCCAGGCGATGCTGGCGAGAGAAATCACGAAGGCAGTGATGGCCAGGAAAATAGTGATCAACGCAATGGCTTCCATCATCGTTAGTAAGCCCGGATATAGGCCGCCATTCATTGTTTTCAACGTTTCGAATTCCATCGTTAATCCTCCGAAATTTGAGCGGCACTGCATTTCGTCCGCTGCTGGTTTTGTCCTGAGCGCCGCGTATTGCGGTTCTCACTTACTCAGGCGAAAACGCAAGGAGGAATTGCCGGTTGAAGGAGAAATTTTTCTTCAGATGATAGAAGGTTATTTAGGCGGGAATGGCAGAGCGTTCGTCGGGGCCAGTAAGCAAAACAGGGATTTTTCTGAAGCGGTATGTGATTCGTCGCCTCAGGAAAATCCTTGTTCAATCAGGTCGGTTACTGTTGTTTACTGACCTTTTCTTCCGAATCCGGATGGCAGCGGCTGATCTATCTGTGGGGGGGTGGCTGCATCGGCCAGCGACCAGGCTGTGATGAAAAGTGTGCGCGTGATCTTTTCCATCTTCGGATAATCAATCTTGTCTGACGAGTCAGAAGGCTTGTGGTAATCCTCATGCAAGCCCGTGAACCACGAAAGGATGAGAACGCCTTGTTGCAGGTAAGGTGTGTGGTCGCTGCGCGGAAAAAAGAATTGATTGTTCACGTTGTCGAAGCGGTAATTCAGCTTCAGATTCAAATACGAACGGTTTACGTCATCAACCAGCTTGCTGAGTTCCGTGCTCAAGCTGCGAGGGCCAACGACAAAAACTTCGTTCGGTCCAGCCAATCCTTCATTGGCTGGGGTGGCATCCCCAATCCGAGTTCTGCCGATCATATCAATGTTGAAATGCGCGACGATCTTGTCCAGCGGCACAGGCGGTTTTACGGTGAAGTGGTACGATCCCAACAAGCCGCGTTCTTCGCCCGCATCCCAAATAAAAAGAATTGAGCGTTTCGGTCGCGGAGCGCGCATCAGTGCTTCTGCCATTCCCAACAACCCAGCCGTTCCTGAAGCGTTGTCATCTGCCGCGTTGTAAATCGCATCTGGCTGCATCGGGGGGCCGACTGCGCCGTCGTAGTGCGCCCCCAGGGTGATGTATTCATGTTTCAGCACCGGATCGCTGCCTTCCACCATTGCCATAACATTCTGAGTGCTGGCGGCTTCGGATTTCAGTCCAACGGTGATGTTCAGCTTTTTGTTTGAATCGAGAAGGAAAGGTTTGGGCAATTTGCCTTCGGCATCACGCCCGAAGAATTGCGCCGGATCGCGCCCTTCGCCGCTTAGCAGAATGTTTGTCAGCGCGGCTGATGCGATCGCGATAGGCACACGCGGGAATGAAAGCACCATTTCCGGGCTGCCAGGTTCTTCAAGCGACAGGGCGGCAAGGTGGCTTTGCTCCAAATTGGTTTGGCGTTGGCGTTCCCAATTGGAAAGCGCATTTCGGGATGGAATGAGGATCACGCCCGCCGCACCGTGTTTGCGCGCGTACGTTGCAGGGTAATCCCAATTCTCGCCGGGAATACCGACTAAATCGGCTTCGCTGACGCCTGGCGGCAGTCCCGAATTGGTTGTGATCAGGATTTTTCCCTTCACATCAATGCCTTGATAAGGATTGATGTTCTTCGACTTGATCATCCAGCCGTCGCCCACATAAACCAGCGGCCCGCTGATGGTTCCTGTGAACCCGGTCGGCAGGGCAAGGAAGTCATCTCCGAAGTGAAAGCTCTGGTCATTCAGATTGAGGCTGGTTTCCGCCGGATCAATCCGGTCGCGGCGCAAAGGGATGCGCTGAAAGTAGCTTCTCTGATCTCCTGCGAGCTGATCACCCATCGGTTTCAGCTTCCAGCGGGACAGGTGCAGGGCGATGAACTTGGCCGCAATATCCAACCCGCGCGAAGGCGTATCGCGGCCTTCCAACTCATCTGAAGCGATGAAGTTTAGGTAATCCTTTAATTGATCTGCCGTGATACGTTCCGCAGAGCTTAAGGCTTGGCCAGCCGTTTTGCCTGTAGCCTTCTCCTGGGGCTGATATGTTCCGTTGACTTTGGGTGTGATGCTTAGGGCGCAAAGTAGGAGGGTTGCACACAGGATGGCTTGTCTGGTTTGCAATAAGAACATAAGGTGCCCTTTCTTGCTGATTGGTGCGGGCGATTTTGTCGCCCGCACCAATCAGCCGATTCTTCTTTTGCTGCCTGAATTGGTGACTGGTTTTAACAAAAAACTGGCGCAACTTCTTCCAGGCGGTGTCGCAAGGTTGGTGACAGGCGTTCCAGTGTGTTCTGGAAGTTTGGATGCGTCATGCCGGAACCCAGGAAGGTCCAACGCATTGCCTGGTGTTGCTTGGCGATGAACTCCGCGCGCTCATCTTCTGTCAGCGTGCGGCCCGTGCTGCGTTGCAGATTTTCCAGGTTGAACTCCGCTTGCTGGCGTTGCCCGTTATCCAGGAAGCCGCCGATTTCCAGGTATTCATCAAACGCCTTGTTCAATTCGGCTTCGCTGCGCCCTTCCGCCAATGCCTCAACCATCAACGTGTCCAGCTTGGCGTGCTGCGCCTCTTCCATCCAGTGATGCTTCAGCAGACTCTTGAACTGCGGGTCGAGTTGCTGGTTGTCCCGAATGCTTTCGGTGTAATGCCGTTGCGACATCCATTCGATGTGTAGAATCACCATCGCTACAGCCAATGGATCGTGCGCAAGAATAGCCTTGGCAATCTCATCAGGCGGGCCGATAAACAGGCAATCCGTTCCGAAGCCCGCTTCAAACTCGGCTCGGA
>CAZXHW010000995.1:0-2893 GCA_964639915.1 uncultured Heliomicrobium sp. | reverse complement strand
GGTAGGGAACCAGTGTCAAATGCACGAAGGTCGCATTGTGGCGACCGACTTCGTTTCGCATCTGGCGAATGGCTTCCAAAAAGGGCAGAGATTCGATGTCGCCAACCGTTCCGCCAATTTCAACGATGACCACGTCGTAATCTTTGGAAACGGCTTTGATGGCGTCTTTGATTTCGTTGGTAATGTGCGGAATGACCTGAATGGTTTTGCCCAGATAATCCCCGCGCCGCTCTTTTTCGATGACCGACAGGTAAATGCGGCCGGAAGTCCAGTTGTTGGCTTTGGAGTAACTGGCTTTGGTGTAGCGTTCGTAATGGCCAAGGTCCAGATCGGTCTCGGCTCCGTCGTCCGTGACGTAAACTTCGCCGTGCTGAAACGGCGACATCGTTCCTGGATCAACGTTGATGTACGGATCGAATTTCATCATGGTGACTTTCAATCCGCGGGCTTCGAGCAGGGCGGCAATCGAGGCGGCAGCGATTCCTTTTCCCAATCCGCTGACCACTCCTCCGGTGACAAAGATATACTTCGGCATCTCAACTCCTGTAGACGGTTTTCGTTGGTTGAAGCTGTAGGGGCATCACGAGTTTTCGGTGAACTTGGTTTTTAGCTAGCGGTAAGTGCAAGAGTAAACACTTCGCGGCTGAGCGTCAATCACCAGACAGATTTTGAGTCGTAGCCAGTTCTACAAAAAGTGTCACAATCCCTCCGGCGCATCTAGCGTTTCTCGCCTACTCTGCCGACCGGTGTATCTGTTCAACAATCCAAATCAATCAAATCAGGAGAATTGCTATGTTCAAGAACCCCTTTTTCTCGACGTTGCTGACGATCTTGTTAAGCCTAGCCGCCTGGCAACCATTCGTTTGCGCCATAAGCTTTCAAGAAACAAAGCAGGAAGTGAAAACTGCGCCAGTCAGAATCGCAGACCTTCCCGGTCCCGAAGCTTTGCGCCAAGCGCGCCTGCTATTTATTCGTCCGCGCTCTTCCTTTTTCAACAAAGAAAAGCTGGAACGTGAACTGCTTAAACGCAAAGAGTTTAACGATATGGGGTTGGAAATTACCCGAAGCCTGACCACTGCCGATCTGGTTCTGGAAATTACGCGCAAACGACTGACGACTCGATTTACCTGCAATGTTATCGAGCCAATCACCCAGCGCGTGCTGGCCGGAACGACGGCAAGTTCGCTTGGCGGAGAAATCGAACCGAACCTGGCCGACGCCATTGTCAAAGAGTTAAAAACCAAACGTGGCATTCCTAAGCCGGAAGTAAAGAAAACTGAGCAGCAAGGCTTGCCTTAGGCGCAAAATCATCATCGATCGAGATAGAGTTAAAGAGCCCGGCTGACGAAATACCTTGCGTGGCGTAAAATCCAATCAGAAATTGGAATCAATGCGCTCGCAATTTCCTGACTCGTTTTCAATCCACAATCACTGCTTTATTTCGTAACGTTGACGCTCTGAGCGATGATGACGCTGACCGGCTCTCCAACTGAAGACCTTACAATCAGGATGCAAGCCTGTTATTTACGGTATCAGGAAAGCTCCGCTTTATCTGAAAGCCAAGGCTTGCTCAATGAATTGCTGGTTCAGCACGCTGCGCTGTTAGCGCAAATCATTATTCGGAAAAAGCTGATTGCCCATCGTTCAGAAGGCGTCTGGGCAGAAGACGCCCAGGAAGTTCAGCAGCAAGTTCACATGAAATTGCTGGCTCGGTTGCGTTCAAACTCAGAAGAGCCGCTGCAGGATTTTCCGTCGTATGTTTCCGTAGTCACTTACAACACCTGCGCCGAATGGCAACGCCAACGCCAACCTCGCCGGCATTCGTTGAAAAATCGAGTCCGTTATTTGCTGACGCATACCAACGGTCTGGCTGTGTGGGAAGCGCAATCTCGTGTTTGGTGGTGTGGACGCCAGAGGTGGACAGGGCATGAAAAAGCCGCAAACTCAAGTCAGCTTCAAGCCTGTCGTTCCGGCTTGCCGCGCGCAGGCGCGTTGCGGGAATTGATAAACGTCATATTTTCACGACTGAATCAGCCCGTCGAATTGGATGATCTGGTCAACTTTCTGGCAGAGTTGCTGGGAGTTTCTGACGAAGTGGTTGGGCTGGAAGATCAACCTGAACTTGGCGACACGCGCGCCAACATATCCACTCTGGTTGAGCGGCGCTCATATTTGCAAAAACTGTGGGAAGAAATCAGGCAATTGCCATTGCCTCAACGGCGAGCGTTGTTGTTAAACCTGCGCGATCAGGACGGCGGAAACCAGCTTGCGCTTTTTCACCTGTCAGGTGTTGCCAGCTTGCCGGAACTGGCAAAAATGCTGGAATTTACTCTGGAAGAATTCGTCGTCATCTGGAACCAGTTGCCCATTGATGATCTGTCTTTGGCTACACGACTTGGCGTTACACGGCAACAAGTCATCAATTTACGATTATCGGCGCGCCGCCGTTTAGCGCGCCACTTAAATCCGGCAAAACTTTTTTAGCCTTACGGCAATATACGTTGCCGATCACCGTCTTGACCTGGAGAGAACGAAGATTTTTCATTTGCCCAAACAGAAGTGAACGAACATATTTCCGACAATCTATGGAATCGTTACCGGAAAAACACCTTGACGGTAGCGGAGTTATTACAATTCGACGCGCATCTGCAAACGTGCGTCGCGTGCCAGACTCGCTTGGCCGAACACGAACAGGTTGCGAACAGTTTTGCGGCGTTACGTTTGGATTTGTCTGAGGCGATGGCGGAATTCAATGCTCATCTTGAGTACGAAGAACTCGCCGCTTATCTGGATCATCAACTCACGCCGCCATACCGGACCAGAGTTGAAACGCATCTGCAAAGCTGCAAAAACTGTGCGGCTGAAGTCGAAGACTTGCAGATCGGAAGAGCAC
>CAZXHW010000994.1:0-2896 GCA_964639915.1 uncultured Heliomicrobium sp. | reverse complement strand
GAGTACAAAAAGTTTGTTGATGCCACGGGCCATTCGGTTCCCAGGAACTGGAAATCCAATGGTTCGTACGCTCCGGATGAAGCAAGACTCCCAGTGGCTTATGTCACATGGGATGATGCTTCCGCATATGCAAAATGGGCGGGCAAGCGTTTGCCGACCGAAGCAGAATGGGAGTACGCGGCACGCGGTGGCAAAGGGTATGTTTATCCTTGGGGAAATCAATGGGGCGCCGGTTACGCTAATGTAGACCGCAAGGGACAGCTCAAACCTGCGCCGGTTCGGAGCTTTGAAAAAGACGTCAGCGCTTTTGGGATTTACGACCTTGCAGGCAATGTCAGTGAATGGGTTCAGGATAATTATTCAGAACGATATGGAGCCAAACCGGATCAGCGATTGCGGGTTTATCGTGGCGGGAATTTTTTGGATGCGCCGGATAAAGGGACAAATACCTATCGCTGGGCCGATTACCCCAACGACATTCCCGAAGATCAAATCCTGAGAGTCGGATTCAGATGTGCCAAGGATATTGAATGATCAGCAGTCCAGTCCAAACAGTCTTTGCAACCATTTTTCTACGACGTGGTCATAGGGGCTATTTCTCAGCATTTCTTGGCTTGTCACTGGTTGCATTGCTTTCAATAGTTGGTTTCGCACAAAAACGTAGCGACCGAAACAACACTGACAACAATCCTGCAAAAACTGGCACGGCTGGACCGAAGCGAACGGATCGCACGATCCCCGAAAGCGAACGAGTCAAAGTCATCACCAAAACCGAATTTATTCGAGTCGCCGTCAATCCAAACAAGGGTTATTTGAGTTTAGTGGCCGTGCCTGGAGCTTCAGTAACGCTCACTCCCATCGCCAGCCAAAAGAAACTGTCGCAGATTGTTGAAGTCATCAAAGACGTAGATGGCAGTCTGAACCTGATCAATCTGCTTCCCGGAAAATACAAACTGACCATCGAACACGAAGATTACACGCCATTTTCAGACACGATCCAGGTTGACCCTGCGCGTCCCGATACCTTTGTGGCCCTGAATAAAATGGTTTCCAAGTACGGCGTAATTCGCCTTGGAGGGCTGTTGCCGGGCTCGAAAGTGTTTCTGGATGAAGTGGCGATTCGCTCTGCAGAATTGTCGCAAGAAAATCAAAACGCGACTATCGCCAAGGTGCCTGTTGGAAAACATCGCCTGAAGATCTCAAAAGACGGTTATGCGGATTTTGCCAGAGAGGTAGATGTGCTGCCCGGCCAGCAAGCGTTTGTTTCAGCGCGGCTTGATCAGGCGCAGATCACAATTAGTTTGGTTTCGCAGCCGGGAGCCAGGGTTTACGCCGGAAGTGTGGAAAAAGCCATTGTTCCTTCCGATGGCAGGGTAGCAATTTCGCTGCCTCCCGGAAGACATTCGCTGAGAGTTTCCAAAGACGGGTATCAGGAATGGGTCAAGGAACTAAGTCTTTCAATGGCGAATAATTCCATTGCTGAGCGGGTCGAATTGGTTCCGATTCCCAATTCGGCAGAAGGGGAGTGGCAGCCATCTTTGGGTGCAAGGAAATGGTTTCCTCAAACGTCTGGCTGGAAATTTGAAGCTTCCGGCGCGGTGATTCGGGGCGATAAGTTGGTTATGTTCGATACCGATTCAAGCCGTGATTTCAATTTTTACCGCGACTTCAAGCTGGAGTTTGACGCTGTGTTCAGCAACGGCAAAGGCCTGGCTTGGGCAGTGCGAGCGAAAGACGCCAATAACTATTACCTGTTTGAAATCAGTAATCCGCAAAGCCCTACGCTGAATTTTTATGTTTGCCAGGACGGAAAGCTTGAATGGAAAGACAGTCAGCGCATCGTCGAAAAACTGGACAAAAAAGGCGATTCATTCCACATCACGTTTGAAGCGAAAGGCAGCCGGTTCGATACCGGAATCACCATTGCCAGCGCGCCATCAGCCAAGCCGCATATGATCGGGGTTTTCCAGGATGATTCCTTTTCTTACGGCGGAATAGGGTTCCGTGGCAAAGATCAAAGCGAGTCCTTGCTTCAATCCTTCTTCGTAATTCCACTGCGATAAAATTTGTAGGGCAGGTTTTCCAACCTGCCCATGTCTTCTCAATAGCACATTCCTCTGCAAAAGAGGTTTAGGGCAGGTTGGAAAACCTGCCCTACTTGCGTTTTAGAAGCTGTACTTCAGTGCGAATTGAATGGTGCGCGCGGGTGTCCGCGTGTCCACATAATTCTTCTGCGTCAGCGGTTCGATTCCGACGTTTCCGAAAAAGAGCCGGTTGATCGGAATGCCGTAATTCGCGCGATTGAACAGGTTGAAAACCTCCGTGCGAATTTCCAGCTTGTTGTCTTCACCAATAGTGATGATTTTGTTAAGGGCTATATTGATGATTGACAGGTCATCTGCCCGGAAGGTGTTTCGCGGTGCGCTGCCCGGATCGGCTCCGTTAGCATTCAGGAAACTGATTCTGTCCGACGCGTTTCCGTCACGATTGATGTCGCAACAGAACAGCACTGAATAGGGCTGCGCAGTTTGATAGCTCCCGGTGCTTGCCAATTGCCAGCCACCAACAAAAGGATTTTTCTTGCTGAAGCCAGGCAATTCCCAAATGAAGCTGTACGCGAAACGATGGCGAATATCGAAGTTCGCATCTCCGCGTTCAGCAGCTCGGTTATAGCTGTCTTGTGGCAAAGCCGGGGCGCCTCCCAGGTCGAACAGGTCGGAAACTTCATCAATTGCGTGCGACCAGGTGTAAGCCGTCGTGAATTGCACGCCGTGCGAAAACCGCTTGTTCAACTGAAGCTGCAAGCTGTGGTAATTCGAATTTGCGTCCGATTCAATCGAGGTGAATGATCCCAACAGCGGATATGGTCTGAATCCAGGGATCAGCGGTGATCTGC
>CAZXHW010000993.1:0-2908 GCA_964639915.1 uncultured Heliomicrobium sp. | reverse complement strand
TGCCTTGGCGCGATCTGGCGACGTCGGCGGACCAGTGACGGCGGGAGCAGGTTGACCTGCGCGTTTGGCATAACCATACGCCATCACAATAATCATTGGTTTGCATTTTCCTTCGGCGAGCAGGTTGTCGAGAATTACGTTGGCGCGGCCCTGGCGGATCCAGCCTGTTTCGTCTTCGCCGCCGCCGTGTTGCAAATAGAGCACGGGGAAATGTTGCTTGCTTTGCGTCTCGTAACTCGGCGGCAAATAGACCATCGCGTGCCGCCAACTTCCTGTCACTTTCGAGTTATACCAAATGTCGCGCACCTGGCCGTGCGGCACGTCTTGAATGTCGTAATACGTCGAACCCGGTTCCGGCACTTCAACGGCGCTGGCGTATTTGCTGCCGCCGAAAAAGGACTGGCTACCCGTATCTGTCGCCTCCGCGCCATCTACGACAAAATTGTAATAATGCAGTCCGGGAACCATCGGTGGCGTGGTGTATGTCCAAAATCCATCGGTCTGTTTTGTCATTTCGGCTTTCGGATTGCTCCAGAAATTGATTCTGACTTTGGTGGCATCAGGCGCTTTCACACGCAACATCACGCGGCCCTGGCTGTCTACTTTGGGGTATTCAGCCCCCCACACATTTGTAGTAGCGGGTTTGAAATCTCCGGCTTCCTGCGCAAAGCCCGTCAGCGCCAGCAACATGCAAGACAGCGCCAGAAAAAGAATCACGGAAAAACGTCTCATAAATTTTCTCCTCATTTAATGATGTACTGCATTTAGTATTCCATTTAGTTTTTCAACTTATACCCTAACAGCGAAAGCATTTTTTCAGCGTACCGCCGACCGAATTGCCGGTAACCTTCAGCAGTGAAATGCAGATGGTCGGGATTGCACGGTAAACCTGCCGAAGAAATCACATAAGAATTGGGCAGCGTGGCGGGCAGATTTCTGAAGATTTCGTTGGCGCTAGCCTTTTCGCCGCCCTGATCGGCATTGACGACTTCACCCGCCAGCAGCGGGACATCAGCCGGCTTGAGGTTCAAATCTTTCATCAGGTTGTCATAAATCTTCTTCACCTTTTGGGGCCAGACTTTGTCTTCGGCGTTGGATTCTCCCTGATGCAGCAGGATGCCTTTGATGACACCGGATCGTTGGGCGATTTTGGCGAGTTCCACCAGATAAGCGTAAGGATTTTCGTTATATTCATTGGCAAATTTGACCTTCCAGGCATCTGCCGTTGCCAAATATTCGCGGAAACCGTCCTTGTCCCATAGTTCGATTTTTGTGCCCGCCACGCCGACTTTGACGACGCCGACACGGACGTTCGATGGCAAGTTGGCGACCATCGTTTTGCCAAACGAATCCACCAGCGAAATGCCGCGCGTGCGCCGTGTCAATGGAGGAATCGCGTCGTACCATTCCCCCTTTTTCCAGCCGCGGCTGGGCACGTCAAAATCCGCCAGCACCTGAAAGCGTTTGTCAGCAATGCGATCCTGCTCTTCGATTTTTCCGCCGCCTTCCATATTCGATTGGCCGAAACACAGATAGATGTGAAAGTTCGGATCAGGATCGGCAAACGCACGCGGGGCGAACCCCAACATCATTGCAAGCAAAACCAGCTTCATTTTCATAGAAAGCCATTCCTCAATTCAGGTACTTCAGGTCAGGAACTTCAGGTTGATAGAGTTGTTGCGGAGAAGGACTTCCCACGTTGATTGTGCATTGAGTTTAACACAACCGAATCTGGTTCAAACCCTCCTGTCAGGCAAGGCATCAAAAGCGCCTTGGGAAAACGTCATCCGCAATTAACTTAAGATTCAGCTTGAAGCTGAAAATGGTGAGCACGCAGCGATGCTGCAATGCTCACCATTTACGCACAGATTATCTCGCTGACTGCCAATGATAGTTCTGCGCTTTCAGGCTTAGAACGAATACTTCAGCCCTAGTTGAAGTTGCCGCATCGGGATTGCTGTCGAACTGATGACGCCAAAGCCCTGACGTGCTGCATTGGAAGCTGCTCCTGGAAAAGCCGCGCCTGCGAGTATGTTTCCGCTTGGTGCTCCCCAAGAAGGATGGTTGAACACGTTGAATGCTTCCAGCCGAACTTGCAGGTTGTGGCGGTCGCTGTACAGCATAGTGAACCGTTTGGCCAGCGCCAGATCAATGGACTGGAAATGCGGTGTGATCAGGGTATTCCGTCCAACGTTACCGAAGCTTCCGGCCGGTGCCACGGCGAAGGATGCAGGATCGTACCAACGTGAGGGGGTGCGATTTGACGCATAACCGTTGCCGACGCCTGTGTAATTGGGGCGATCAGTGCCTTGATTGCCGGTGGCGGCGTTATCAGTGCCGCCGATACCGAGAGTCTGCGGAACGCCGCTCTGAATTGTCATGTTGGCACTCAATTGCCAACCTCCGGCCAAGCCATTGGCGAACATGTTCTGAATGTCAAAACGTTTGCCTTTGCCGACCGGAAGCTCATAAACGCCGCCCAGCACAAACCGATGGCGTGTGTCGAAGGCCGACAAGCCATACTCACAACTCAGGCAGCGATTGTCTTGCGGGAAGAGCGTGTCAAAGCCCTGATTGCGGATGCCGCTGCTATTGTCCAGCGACTTGGACCAGGTATAAGACGTGATTACGTTCATACCACTGCTATACCTGCGCGTGACTTTCACGCTGCCAGCGTTGTAATTGCCGTTAAAACCGTCCGCCACCAACTGGATGACGCCGAAGTTGGGGAAGGGAACGCGCGAAGCGATGCTGCCGGTGGTGCCGGGAACCGCCTGATTGATGTTCTGGAACCCGTAAAGATGGCGGCTGACTGATCCAAGATAACCGGCTTCGACCACCCAGTCGTTGCCAAACTGCCGCTGAACGTTCAGCAGGTATTGCATCGTGTACGAAGTCGCGTGGTTGT
>CAZXHW010000992.1:0-2910 GCA_964639915.1 uncultured Heliomicrobium sp. | reverse complement strand
CCGAAGCACCCGGCGCACAACGTTATTCGATCAAGATTACCGGCAGCAGCGGCGACCCAATTCCCGAAAATAACTCAGCAAAAGTGCTAGTCGGCATTCAAGGGCCGCGTCCGTTGTTGATCGTCACCTCAACGGAAAATTCCGGTCTGGCAAGATTGCTGAACGGTGGTGGATTGAACGCAAAAACTCAAAAACCGGAAGACGTGGACTGGTCGCTGGATACACTTGCCGGTTTTTCGGGCGTTGTGCTTGAAAACGTGTCCGCCAACAAAATCACAGAACGCGGAATGGAAGCCCTATCCGCTTGGGTAAAAGAAACCGGCGCAGGCTTGATGATGACCGGCGGCAAAAACTCCTACGGCTCTGGCGGATATTTCAAATCGCCGCTCGAACCGCTGTTGCCGATTTCAATGGAACTGCGAAAAGAACATCGCAAACTTTCATTGGCGATTGTCGTGGCGATGGATCGTTCGGGCAGCATGGGAGCAGAAGTGGCTGGCGGACGCATCAAAATGGATTTAGCAAATCTGGCAGCCGTGCAGGTTCTGGATTTGCTGGGGCCGACGGATGAATTCGGCGTTGTCGCTGTGGATAGCTCTTCACACATCATTGCCGACGTAAAGCCAGTCGAAGGCAATGCCGCAAAAATTCGACGCGACATTTTAATGGTGGACGTTGGCGGCGGCGGCATCTTTGTTTACGAAGCACTTTCGACAGCGGCGGATATGCTGCTGAAAGCCAAGGCCGGAACTCGGCATATCATCCTGTTCGCCGACGCGGCCGACTCTGAAGAGCCGGGTGCTTATCAAGAATTGCTACGACAATGCGAGCAAGCCGGAATCACCGTCAGCGTCATCGGCTTGGGCAAAGAAAGCGACAGCGACGCCGATTTGCTGCGCGATGTTGCTAAACGCGGCAATGGGCAGATTTACTTCACCGAAAGCGCTGAAGAATTGCCGCGCTTGTTTGCGCAAGACACCATCGTCGTTGCACGCAGCACGTTTTTGGAAGCGCTGACTCCGATTCAAACCACGGGTGGGTTGGTAACGCTAACCGGGAAACAGTTCACGGGCTTGCCAGCCATTGGCGGCTACAACCTTTGCTATTTGCGTCCAAAAGCCAATCTGGCGACGGTCACGACTGATGAATACAACGCGCCAGTTGTGGCTTCGTGGCAAGCCGGGAGCGGACGCGTCCTGGCTTACACCGGCGAAGCGGACGGTGATTACACAGGCCCGATTTCCGGTTGGAGCAACGCTGGAGATTTTTTCACCAGTCTGGCTCGTTGGACTGCCGGAGATACATCTAACCTGCCAAACAATATGCTTGTCACGCAGCAAGTCAAAAACGGCGTCAGTGTCATTCAGTTTCATCTTGATCCAGATCGTGATGAAACGGGGCAAGCTGGCAGCTTGTCCAGCGCGTCCCTACCCAAAGTCACCACGCTGCGCGGCAAATCCGGCACATCGCCCACTACCGAAAAAGCCGAAATGAGCTGGGCGGATGCCGACACCCTGGAATTGAGCATTCCACTAAACGGCAGCGAAACGGCACTTTCAACAGTAGAAGTTGCTGGTGCTCAACCGCTGACGTTGTCGCCGGTCACGCTTCCCTATTCACCGGAATTCAAACCTGTCGAGGCTGATGAAGGCGAAACCGCACTGGCCAGATTGGCGAACGCAACAGGCGGCAAAGAACGCCTGGAACTTTCAGGGGTCTGGAAAGATTTGCCACGCCAGCCAAGATTGATCGAACTTGCGCCTTACCTGTTACTGATGGCGATTGCCGTCTTACTGATCGAAGTATTGGAACGCCACACAGGTCTGGTAACCGCGCGGGCACTGCCAATGTTGCAAATATTTAGACCTGCGCGGACTCCCAAACCACCAAAATCAGTTGCCGCCAAGCCTGCCAACCTGCCAGCCAACGATGCCCAGCCAGTTGTCGTTGAAAAGCCAAAACTCGAACCTGAAATCAAGCAGCCGGAACCGGCGGAAATTTTCGATGCGCTGCAGAAAGCCCGGCAAAAGGCGAAAGAACGAACTCAACGCTGAACCGGCTCCTCAATAGAAAATTCTCTATGTGCTAAAGCTTTTAGCAACCAATACCTGCGTCATTCCGATTTATCCTCCTGACTGCTAAGATCGAACCAGATAGAGATCGCATCGTGTTCATTGCGGAAATCAAGGAGGTACAACATGCATTTCTCAACAAAAACCGTCTTCTCTATTCTGGCTTTGATCTCTCTGGCTTCGACTGGCGGCATTCATCTGCCAAACCTGATCGTCAGTCTTCCTGACAATACCAGCCCAACATTGCAACAGGACTTCACCCCTCCACATATTTTCCCAGAAAAGGAATGGTATGAAGTAGAAGAAGGTGAGGGTTTGGTGATTACTCTAAACACCATCTTTCCTTCTCTCAGTGGAGGCTGCATTGAAACAGTTGGATATGAAGCGCTTTCCCCTAAACCTTCCTTTGTGATCATAGGACAATCATTCCGGAGAGAATTCAGAAAGGCTGGTAACGACGAACCTTTCACGCATCAAATGGCATTGCTGGTTCTCTCTCCGCAACCAGGCGATGCCGGAAAGTACGAATTTCAAATCAGGGAAAAACTCTGCCCGCAAAGCGAAGGAACCATTCTATCTTTCAAAGTGAATGTAAAGAGATTGGGTCCGCCTTTGCGCGTAAGGTAAGCCAGAAACTTGGAGGAATGTAGCAATCCGAATCACTAGTTGACATCCTGTTTGCTTGCTGCTGCGGAATCTTCAACCGGTTCACTTTCATTGACTTGCGACGTGTCATTGCCTACTATTGCGCCTCGTTGATGAATGATTCTCACAAATAAGCAAGGCTCAATATGCGAATCGAGGAGCTAATTCAGTAGCAAAGCGAGAAGTGATCCGA
>CAZXHW010000991.1:0-2915 GCA_964639915.1 uncultured Heliomicrobium sp. | reverse complement strand
TTACGGTTCCATAAGTATGTCAAAAAGCTATTGGCTTAATTCAATGCCATTGCCCCAAGGGGGCGAAATGAAATAGACCGGTGCAACGCACCGGAAAAGCAGCCACAATGTCTAAAAGCCCTGAAAGGGCGAAATGCGCCCACGCGTTAGTTCGCCCCGTTGGGGCTTGAGAAGCACTTAATTTGCTATCCAGTGCGTTGCACTGGCCTATCGCATCCCGCCCCATTTGGGGCTTAGCATCTCTCCTTTACTTGGTACGCCACAAGCCGGGCAAAAACCTCGCGTGGAGCAAATGCCGCCAGGTTCCCCAATCGTGGCCACCGTCTCCGCCGACGTAATATTCGTGTTTGATGTTGTGTTTGATCAGCACGTCGTGCAACACATTGGTGCGGGTTCCGGGTTTGTCTTCGTAAGTTCCCTGCCCGACAAACAGATAATCAACTTTCTTGTTCACGGCCGGATCGTTCAGGAATTCTGCACTGCTCTTTTCGGTATCCACATCTCCTGCGCTCAAAATCCCGAACGAAGCAAACAGGTCCAGCGCCTTGAAGCCGACAAACTGCGTGTGACGTCCGCCCATCGAAAGCCCGGCCAGCGCGCGACCTCTGCGATTGGCTTGCACACTGTAATTCTGTTCGACGAACGGAACGATTTGCTTGCGAAGCTCTTCATCAAACAGCTTGAACGTCAGCTCAACGTGTTTAGGATGGCTGCGATGAACAACCTGATTGTTTGGCATGGCGATGATCATCGGGACGGCTTTACCTTCGGCCAGCAAGTTGTCGAGGATGAAATTCGCGCGGCCTTCCAATCCCCAATTTGAAGCCGCTTCGCCGCTGCCGCCAACCAGATACAGCACCGGATATTTTTTCGCCCGGTTCTGGCTGCTATAGCCGGGCGGCGTATACACAAAAATTTCGCGCTCACCATTTGTCACGTCCGAGTGATAAACGTGCCGCGTTACTGCGCCATGCGGAACATTGCGCGCATCGTAATACGCCGGACCGTCACCGTGAACCACCAATTGACTATACGGCGGCTGATCACCGACTCCGGCAATGGTGTTGTTCGGATCGGGCACAGTCACGCCATCAATCGTCAGCTTGTACACATAAATGTTCGGTTTCACCGGCCCGACTTTCAGCGTCCAAATTCCGTCATCGCCCTTTTGAAAAGGAATCGCTCCGGTTTTCCCCAGCGCCAGCAACAACGGCCCGCCAGCCAACAACAGTTCCTGGGCTTTAGGCGCTTTGACTCTGAACGTAACCGTACGATCATCGTGAACTTCCGGTGAAATCACGTTGGCTCCAAAAGGAACCAGATTTTCCGTATTCTTCTGCGGGTTCCAGTCCAGATTGACCTGCGCTTGCTGGGCGCGAACAGAAATCGCCGCCAGCGCCAACAAAAGAAAACTCTGCAATAGTATTTTGCTCATCTGCCAATTCTCCTGACGCCGGTTTCCGGCAAAGCAAAGCTGTACAGCACTCCGCCCGCAGCCACCGCGACGAACTGTTTGCCGTCAATTGCATAACTGATGGGAGCGGAAGCAATGGTGCCGCCCGTCTGGAACCGCCACAGCAACTTGCCGGTTTTCGATTCCAACGCGATCAAATTGCCTTCGCGCGTCCCGGCAAAAACCACGCCGCCAGCCGTCGCCATCACGCCGGCAGCCAGCGAACCTTGCGAGATTTTGTGCTCCCATCTGCGCTTCCCTGTCGCGGCGTCCAGCGAGCGAATTCCCGCGTAATTGTTGTCGCCCGCCGGGAGTGTGCGGCCTCCCCAATACCCTTTGCCAGGTTCAAACGGTGAATCCGCGCGAATGTAGCGATTGCCGGATTCTGAAAACACTAGAAACAATGAATTCAACGCTTGATCGAAGGACGGCGCTTGCCAATTCGTTCCGCCGACCAGCGAAGGAAAAACCACGTTGCCTTCCGGCGAAGCCCCCGCGTTTGGCGCAAACTTTGGACGTCCGTTGGCGTCAAAGCCTGCATTCCAGGTTTGATGAACATACGGCGTGGCTTGCAAAAACTTTCCGTTCGTTCGATCCAGCACGTAAAAGAATCCGTTGCGATTGGCCTGAATCAGCATCTTGCGCGGCTGGCCTTGCCAAACACCGTCAACCAAAATGATGTCCTGGTTGGCATCCCAATCGTGGTCGTCGTTTGGCGTGGTTTGGTAGTGCCATTTTCGCTGCCCTGTGTTTGGGTCAAGCGCGATGATGCAATCCGTAAACAGGTTGTCACCTTTGCGAATTTCGGCGTCCATATCCGGTCCGGGATTGCCGATGGTCCAGTACAGCAAATCCAGTTCGGGATCGTAGCTGCCGGTCAGCCAGGTCGCTCCGCCGCCTGTTTTCCAGGTATCGCCTTTCCAAGTGTCGTTGCCGAATTCGCCCGGTCCCGGAGTCGTGAAAAACCGCCAGAGCCGTTTGCCTGTCATTGCGTCGTAAGCATCAAGAAAGCCTCGAACGCCGTATTCGCCGCCCGCCACGCCGACAATGATTTTGTCTTTGACCACCAACGGAGGCGACGTAATGCTGAATCCGTCCATTGTGTCTGCAACCTGAACTTCCCACAGCGGCTGACCGGTTCGCGCATCCAAGGCAATCAACACAGAATCCAACGTTCCGAAAAACACGCGATTGCCCAGCACCGCGACACCACGATTAAAGCGATTGCTTTCAAACGGATTGACGACTTTTTGTTTGCGCGAATATTTCCAGATTTGCAGCCCCGACCGTGCATCCAGCGCATAAACATCGCCAGGCATCCCGCTGGTATACATCACGCCGTCAATCACAATCGGCGTCGTTTCCAGCAGCGTGTCGCCAGGCATCTGCACCGCCCAGCGCGCCTGCAATTGGCTGACATTCGCAGCGCTGATCTGTTTGAGCGGCGAATAATGATGGCCTT